>JAWBJM010000023.1:0-23162 GCA_038832545.1 Pyrobaculum sp. | reverse complement strand
CAAGTTAATCGGTAGGGAGAAGCCGTCTGAGAACCGCAAATTAGTTCTCCACATCATCTCTTTGTTCTCAGATCCATTTATCAAAACAGAACTAACCAAAAGACAAAACGTAGAAATGCATATGGAGAAGAAAGAAGAAAACAATAAAAAGTACATCTATATCACGTTTGTAGACAAAGAAGGCCACAATCTCCTTAAGACAACTTGTAAAGCTGGCAAATGGTTGACGCCACTTAGGGTTGAGGGAGAGATAATAAAACAGATAAAGGAAGTGTATAGTTTGTTAGAGGCTGTTTCTTCTGGCTCTCAACTGCTAGCTGAATTGGACGAGAAGAGGTGGAAGAAAATGATAGAAACAGTAAGTATAATAAAAAAGATAATTGTGATTAGCGCATTGCCTACTGACGTCACTCTATTACATGGACGTAAGTTCGTTCGTTGCTCTTCCACTTACCTGTCACAAGCTTTTACCTACCGGGCGCTGGCTAAGGGCAAGATAAGCCTCGAAAGAGTATACCCCTCCGAGGAGGGACTGAAGCCAGCATGGCGCGTTGATGGCAAGTACACTGAGACGGTGCGCGAGGTGCTGAGTGTAGGCCGCACCGTGTTTGAAAATCTATTGGCGCTTAACCAGCAGTTGAAAAGCGGCGTTGATCTGAGGACGGCTCTAGCTGACGTTAAAATGAACGATAAATTAAAAGCCGATTTGGAACAGGCGGCCGGCGAGTTCTGGAGCCGCGTTAATGAGCTGTTAGCACGGTGGAAACAGCTAGAAAGGGAGGTAAACGAGAAAGAAGACGAAGAGAGGGAAAAGGTAATAAATGAGATAGACAAACTGGGCAAGTACCTCCGCGTCCTCCTGCCACTGGCGTACGCAGTGGAGGCGTACAAGAGGGGAGAGCTGTCTAGAGAGGAGGCGGCTCTGGCGGTGATTTTCGCAGTGTTGTACGACGGAGTTGTGTATAGAGGCGAAATTCAGCTTGTAGTAGGCGGCCCCGAGCATGAAGAGGAGCCGATTATGACTCACAACCACTTCACCGTGTTCTGGCTTTGGGCGCTGAAGGAGCTCGGCTTTAAGCCCAGCGCAGTGTATAGGGGCAGAGGCTCGCAGATCATTGCCTACAGAGGCGACAAGCTGAACGAATTGCTGGAGGCGATAACGCCGATGCTACCCTTGTTGTACCAGCTTAGAGATGCCATTGCAAAATTCGCCGATGCGTTTAGAGTTGTTACGCACGAGGCGATTAAAAGGAAATTCGGCATTGAGTGGGCATATGACGTGAGGAACGAAAGGTTTTTCAAAAAGCTAGAGGAAGTTGTTACAATGGCAGAGGACTACGTCTACAGAAACATCGCCGTAGAGAGGGGGCCGCTGGACACGAGCGGAAGCCATCCGAAGACCGTAATCCGCTTCAAGTTAGACGGGGAGGAAATAGCATCTATCAACGTGTACTGGACTGGTAAAGTACTACATGCTAAGCTCGCCGGCTCTCGCGAAAAGGCGGAGCGCCTGGCCTCTATCTTAAGGGCTTTAGGCGGCCAGGCTGAGGTTAAGCGCGTAGGTAAGAGATGGGTAGTCCAGCTCTACACCGACGGCATTGCTGCCATTCGCCACGGCGACTGGCTTAAAGCAGTGAGAGGCTTTGTGGACGAGCTTAAAGACAAGGGACTGATCAGCGAGAATAGGTACGATCAGTTAATGAGGGATCTAGAGGCCGGCCCCAACACCGTTAAATTCGCCGGTGTGGAGTTCACGGTTAACTACAGAGGCCAGAGCGACAAAATACACGTACGATATCACCCGGGTAGCGAGGCCTCTAAAAACGCTATTGTGGACACCCTTAAGGCGAGGGGTTTGAAGGAGGGCGTACACTTCACTGTTAATATAGTGGGCGCTGAACGTTACGAAATCCGCGTTACGAAAAAGGCATACGCCAAGGCCGTTGAGGCATTGGCGCAGAGCGGGCTGAGGGAGGGAGAACACTACTCCGTTTACGGCAAAAGGCGCGAAATCCGCGTCAGGGCGGAGCACAAAGACGCCGTCATAAACGCCTTGAAGGGGGCAGGGCTGGAGGAGGGCAAGGACTTCACAGTAAGGGGTAGCGAACAATACGAAATTCGCATCACTTACGACGGCCTTAGGGAGATTCAGCGCATGGCGCTGAGCGGCGACTTGGAGGCAGAACGCTTTATAAGGGAATTGGAGGACGTGTTAAGGCGCAGATACGGCCAAAACGCTGTCAACAAGCTGATAGAGGTTCTAACGCCTGCAAAGGTGGAGGGAACGGCGGAGCTACCACTAGCAGTGCGCGACGACAAGGGCAACTTAATCGCCCGCGTTGTGGACTTGAAGTACGAGTTTGTAAGGGGCGACCAGCCAGTAAGCCAGTGTGCTGGGGAGGACTGCTGCCTGCGCATTATCGCGGAGTACGAGGTAGAGGGAGGGAGGAGGCAACTAAAGATAGAGTGGCACTGAGTTAAGAAACAAGTCAAGAAGGGCGAGACAACTGTCACGTACTATTACGAAATGGCATGGCCAACGGTTAAAGACGACGTTGAGGCCGCCGTGTTGAGAACGCTGACAGGAAAGGCGAAGAGGGGTCAAGTGTATCTCCTCGCCGACCAGCTAGACGCCTTACGTCGCTTTAAGGCCCTAAAAGACGCCATTGACAAGTGGAGGGAAAGTAGGCCGCGGGGAGAGCGGTCACAGAACACAGGTCAAGGCGCTTAGAGATAGTTTTTACCTTTTTTATCAGCATTTCAATATGCGGAGACGCTCTTATCACGCCCTTTACTTTTCAGTTCCGCGGGGCTGAATTCTCTTCACGCTCTCGACAATCTTCTCCGCCACCCACATTAACTCCTCGTGTTCCTCCTTTGTGAAGTCCCTGTTCCAATTCTCCACTATTGTTCTGAGCAACTGGAGCGTGAAGTGAAGCGTTGGCCAGTAGGGGTGGTGCTCTGCAATACTATCGGCAAGGCGTTGTAACTCCTCTACTCTACGCAACATGGCGCTGGACACATCCGGCTCCATGAGGCTCAGAACAACTCTACCATATAACTCTTTCCCAAAAAAAAGTAAGTTACTTAACGACGACGCCCTTAACTTCGCTTGTCTTGTAGCGCCGTGCGTCGCCCCTCTCCCCGTGTGCCGCTAAATACTGGCGTAATAGGCCCGGGAGAACAGTGCCCACTACTTTGTCCCAGTTGTTTTCAATTGCCTGTTTTAGCCACCGGCAGTTGACCCCGCCGTATTCTGCATAGTAGAGCGAGAAGGCCCTGTCTAAATAGTCGTATATTTCATGCCCCATGCCTGCCCTTTCCACCTCGAGCGCCAGCTTGTGGGCGCCCAGGCTTTCAAGTATTCGGATTACCTGTGAGTGTAGCATATAGTAGATAACTTCCTTGCTCATGTCTCTACCTAATTGTTATATATAATCTTCTCTCTTGGCTATATTGCGGGGCCGCCCGCCCGTGGCGTACGTAATTAAATTCCTCACAGCCTCCATGACCATCTGACGCCACACTCTCTCATTACCATACCCTCCCGCCACCCACGGCGTTGCCACTACGTTGGGCAATGAGAAGAACTCGGCGTCTTTTGCGAAGTCGTTTCTGCCCCACCAGACGTCGCTGGCGAAGATAAACTGCGGCCTTTCCTTCAAAATCCTCAACACCCCGTCTCTGTCTAACACCTCGGCCCTGCCCACGTTGACAAACACGGCGTCTTCCGCCATTAAGGCCAAGTGTTGGTATTTTACCAACCCCCTGGTGTGTTTATTGAGCGGGAGGGCGCATACAGCCGCCCTGGCCTCCCGGAGGGCCTCCTCAAGGCTGTTTGTAAACCGCCACGGCCCCTCCTTGGGCGTCCTGGAAAAGCCCCTGACCTGAGCCCCGAGGGCCGCCAGGATTTTCCCCACTCTCGTGCCGATTTCTCCCAAGCCCAATACGGCCACTTTCTCCCCTTGGATAAGCGGTATTTCGACATCCCGCCCGTAATCCCCTCTCTTCATTTTCTCGCCGTATTGAATAATCCGTTTGTAAGGCGCTAGTAAGAGCGCGAGGGCGAACTCGGCCACTGCGTCTGCGTTTGAGCCGGCGTTTCCGGCCACGGTAACGTGGGGCGGAATGCTCTCCCAAGGGAGGTGGTCGAGCCCGGCCGTGACGACTTGTATAAACTTAAGCCTCGGCATTTTCGCCAACTCCTCCGCCGTAATTCTGCTCACTAATGCCGCCTCTACGTTGCCCAAATCGCCTCCCCTGACAATTTTGAAATACTTCCTCAACTCCTCCTCTGCCTCTTGGCGGGAGTTCAAAATTTACGTACAGTTCCATATACGGTAAGACGGACAGTTTTTAATACAATACCGCTGGAATAGAGAGGAGTTTAAACACAGCCCCAGCCTCCTCAACCACGTCCCCCGGGATAAACACGTGGTGGTTGGCGGGGGCCTCTGCCTCAAGCCTTACAGGCCTGTTAAACTTCACAGAGGCCTGGGTACGGCACGCGTCTTGGAGGTAATTGCCGCTTTTAATCACTTCAACCCTCCCCAAAGCCGCTCTGTCAAGCCTCGGGCTTATAGAAACTACTGTGTAGACCCGCTCTTTTAACTCAGCGGCAAGCCCGTAGGGGAAGCCCGACTCGAAATGCGTTGTAAATCTCCAGCTCTTTGCCATGTCAAGGGAGATTGTGCAGTGGGCAAAGACCCCCTCTGCCCCTGTGTATTTAACCACATTGGCAATCCACCCGCTGCTGCCAGCAAGCCCCCTCGCCATTAGCATGAGGAACCCCGAGGCTAGATCTCCCTCGCACGCCACTGTCGCGCCCCTGGAGTTGAGGACTGCGATTGACAGACAGGGGGTATACCTCCTTTTCATTAAAAAGGGGAAACACTGAATGGCCACTACATCCGCCCCCGCGGCGTATTGAGAGAGGGCAGCGGCGATTTTCGCCACTCTCTCGTCGCCAAAAACAGCCAAGGCCTCCGCGTCCGGCGCCGAGGAATCAACGACTTTTTCAAACTCCTCCAGGGGGACGACTTCAACCAACCAGCCGAATCTCTCCCTCAGGATTCTGGCCTGCGCCGTCTCCCTCCCTATTAGCACGGCCTTTGCCCCCAGCAACGATGAAGCCGCATCTGCCACTCTCCTCGC
The DNA here is from genome assembly GCA_038832545.1 of Pyrobaculum sp. Lineage (GTDB taxonomy): Archaea > Thermoproteota > Thermoprotei > Thermoproteales > Thermoproteaceae > Pyrobaculum. The sequence continues at coordinate 18,008 of JAWBJM010000023.1, read as the reverse complement.
CTTGGTTAGCTCCTCTCTGCAGTTTCTATAAGAGGGGCAGTGAAACGCCACCGCTGGCAGGCCCCGCGCCTCTAGCTCCGCCCTTGTGTGCAAGGCGCTTGCAAAACTGTTATGCTCCCCAAAGCCCACTAACACAGCCCCCCGGGCTCCACACCTCTCCACCAGCTCCACAGCCGCCGCGGTGGTCCCCCCAGTGGCGTGGATAATCAAAGGAAAGCCAGGTCCGCACTCCTCGACCTCCCTCAGCTCCCCCACGGCGGAGGCCACTGAGCTCCTAACCTCAGCGATATGAATAGGCGAGTATAGAAGATAGGCCACGTACCTAAGCTGTTGGTTATAAAAATATACAATGCGCATCCACAACGCAACCAGCGGCCCACGGCTCTCAGCCCTTTTCAAACCGCTTGTACAAGCGGATGGCTACCACATTAGCCGTCACGAAATAGGCGGAGGATAGAGTTAGGAAGATGGCCACGTCCACCCTCTCATAGGGATCAAGCCCCACCATATTTGCCCTAGTGGCCAAGCCAGTCACCACATCGGTCAACGCCATGGCCACTGAGGCAAACATATGCACTGAGACGACGTACAAAAACCCCCAGAGAATTCCAAACCTCCTCGCCGCCACATACCACATAAGCACAAAGACAAATAACAACACAAAAGGCGCAACCACCAAGGCGGGAGGAAACACCGAAGAGACCACAAGGGGCAAAACAGCTAAAAAAGCCAAGCCGGCACGAACCTTAGAAAAGCCAACCACCACCAAAAAGGCCAAAACCCAAAGCCACACATAAACCCCAAAATACAAACCCACCAAAGATCCCCACGGAACAACTAGCCAGACAACACCATAAAATAAAAACAACAAAAGCAAAAAAACCTTCAATTTCATTATTTCAGCGTGGACAAATCAACCCCGGCGCTTGTCATTCCACCAAACATCCAATTTTTCACAAGCGGATGACCAGATCCAGAATCTTCAAATATAGTAGGCCGAATATACCACTCTAAACCCGGGTTGTAACATACGTATTCAAGACAAAATTGTGTAACTTCGACCTTTGTGTTATTAGTAGTAATTACTGCATCATTAGCCATTGTCACAGTGATGTGTACTTTGTCGTTGGGGGTATTGTCAGTCCACCCTTTCTGCCACCTTATTCTAATTGTATGACCATCTATTCTTATCAGAGACGTCGTGGTTGCAGCCGCCTCTAACGCCTTATCCACTGCAAAGGAGACTGCCGTGTATAGAGGGCCAGCAGTCTTGCCCAGCCTAACCCAGAAGAGCCACCAAGGCTCTTGAATGGCCTCCAGAGAGCCCTCGGGGCTGACGTAGTAGGTATTTAAAGTCACTGGTGCCCCCCGCGGCGCGACTTCCCTGCTAAACCTCAAAGTAACCTCAAACCTCCTCATAGGCCTTAAGACATAGGCATTGCCGCCCGTTTTTAAGATCTCACGGCCGGCTACCGCCATTGAGAAATACGGGGATAGGGGTGATATGGAGATTGCGTTAAATGTGAATAGGCCGTGGACTATCGCTAAGGGGCCTATTGTCGTAGAGTCTCGTTGTGGTGGGTAGCGTGTATATAAGATTTGCATCTGGGCTGTGTTATGGGGGTATTGCCATATGAAATCTATTCTTCCGTTGTATGAGGATCTCCAGATCTCTGCCCACCTCCAGCCTCTGAGGGCTTCGTGTGGCATTACTGATATGCTGTATACATATGGTAGCTCCAAGGTGGTTGTATATCTTATCCGTAGCACGTAGTAAAAACCGCCTGAAAAGGACTTAGTCCAGCTGGTTGTCCAAGCGTCTACAGGCGCGGAGATCTCTACGAAGTAGAGACAGCCGTCACTGGTGGCGGAAAATGGGTAAATCCACCTGTAGGCGGCCCACATGCCGTTGACATTCATATCAACGGCGAGCGGCGGGCATCTGCCGTTGACGGGCCTTGTCGTTATTGATAGATAGGCTCTGTGCTCGCCGTAGGCTATTCCATCGGGTATGAAGTAAGGCCCTAAGACGATTCTCGAAACGTATTGATTTATGGAGACAGCCTCGCCGCTGGTGTACGACATGAATTGGCTCATTTCAAACCCGTAGGTGTACGTGCGTCTGTAGGAAACTGAGGCGTTTACTGAGACGGCAACGTTTAGAGTGTATGTAGACGACGTGGACTCTGCAATTACCCTAACTACCACGGCCATGGGCCTGTTGGCAGAGGCCGAGGCGTTTACATAGCGTATGTAATACCTCGTTTTATTGACTAGGTTAAACCTCAAGACGCCGGTTCTCTCGCAGTAGACGTTGATCCCGGTCGTGCTACTGAGCTGATAGGTCTCCACCTCTATTGTTAATCTCACGTTGGAATATGTGCCTTTTATAAAGGCTCCTATGTACATCTCAACGGCGTCGTAGCCCACAAAGGCCGCGTTTGGAACATTGCTACAGAGGTTTAAACCGCTCTCGGCGACGGGGGGCACTACGTAGGTGCCCGTCCTGTCTATCCGTATCTGTCTGAAGTAAACCCCGCCGTACACCGTGTAGGTAGTTCCAACTCCTGGGGAGGGTATCTGCGCTGGGGAGATCTGGGCGGGGGTTGTTTCCTCTGTTTGTATTGGCTTGCCCTCGGCGGGTGCTACTCCCTCTGGCCGTCTCTCCTGTGTCTCAATTACGAGTTTGGCGTCTCCCATGTATCTAGCCTCAAACCCGTTCTGCCTTAGTATCTCCACTACCTCCTCTAGTGTGTTTGCAAAGGTCTCCGCTATGCCTCTCTCTGGTTTTTTAATTTCCACGGGGTACCTCCCCACGGGGGTTTCAAGCCACGCGGAGGTTTTTCTCTTAGGCGGCTCCACGGCTGGTATCGCTACTATTACCCGCCTGGCGTCGTATATTCTCACCTTTGTCACATTTCCAGTCAGCGCGTAAACCGCGTCGCCCTCCTCCACTGGGACTAGGAAGATCCAGGCTTGGTTGCCCAACTCCCAGCTCACCCCCGGTATGTGGATAACATCCCCTCTTAGAGGCTCGGGGAGTTCGACGTCGAAGAGATAAACCTCCTTTGAACTAAGGACAGCCGCCAGTAGCAACACAGCGACCAGCAGATACCTTAGACCTGCCTGCATTTAGCGAAAAAAAAAACGGTTTTTAAGTTTTACGCCTACGGGCCGCGGCGCGGCCTTTGGCATAACGCCTTTCGAATGCGCTGGGCGTTTCTAGCAGTTGGCAACGGAGCGCGGGGCCGCGACGTATGCGGCTACCTGCCTTCGCCGTGGCGGTTGATCCTTGGTGCGGAGATTGGCTTTGGCGGGTTTTACTGTCGTTAAACATCCCTGTAGTTTGCCGTAGTTTTAGAACTAGGTTTATATTATCATCTCCTTTGAAGGCTATGGCCGCTTTCACCGCACTGGTCCTTAAGGACTTGAGGGAGGTGCTCACTTCGCGGTTTTTCATAGCGTCTTTGGTCGGCGGGTTTGTAGCTCTTGTGGCGATGGGGGCTATTTTCGGCGCGTCTGTGCAAGTTGCGGAGGGGGGCGTGGGGAGATTTGCAGTGGTTGTGAACGGAACCACGGAGCTTGGCGAGAAGTACGTGGAGATTTTAAAGAGGCTCGGCGGCGACGTATATGGCAATTTCACAGAGCGTCTGTTAGACGCCTACAGTTTTGTGGTAGTGGTGCCTAGGAATTTCTCCCTGCCCGCAACGGTTGAAGTATACGCCCGGTACAGGGGGCTTTTCTCCCTCGCGCCGCCGCCTGTTTTAGACGCGGCGTCGGCGAAGCTGGCCTCTGAAATGGGCCTGCCCCCGCGGCTAGTAGACGCCGTATTAATAGCTTATATAGACGGGCGGAGGCTGACGGCCTCAGACGTGAGCTCTATAATGGGCATGTTCACGTTCTCGTGGATTTTCATGTTTATTGTGCCATTGTTATTGGCCTCTACCGCTGCAATTACAGTCGGCATGGAGAAGGAGAAGCGGACTTTTGAGCTTATTCTCTCCACGCATGCCACGGCTCTTGGGTTAATAGCGGCGAAGCTCTTGAGCACGTTGATACTCGCCCTGATTCAATTCGCAGTGCTGTCTATCGGCTTGGCGATATATATGTTAAATATCTCTAAGGCAGTACCTCACACGACAGCGCCTGGGCAGGCGACTATTATCGTCTCTTCTTCAGTAACCCCATCTGTGGCGGCGTCTGTGGTAATATCAACGCTTGCCTTGTCTATATTCCTTCTGGCAATTGCCTTTCTAATTGCCACTAAGGCCGAGGACATAAAATCCGCACAGAACATAGCGGCGTTGGTGATCCTCCCCCTCTTGCTCCCATCCATAGTCGCCATATTCGGCACGGTTCAGGGGCTGGAGGCTTATCCCTTTATACACCCCTTGGCCTCTGCATTTGCGGCGTTGTTAGGTCAGTGGGACAAAGTCTTTCTCTATTTGCTGACGGACTGGGCCCTAGCGGTTGCGGCCCTAATCCTCGTGTTTAAAATCGTCACTGCGGAGTTCTTAATAACAGGCAAGCTGAGGAAATGATACGCGCAGTGGGGCTTTATAAACGCTTCGGCGGCGTCGAGGCTCTGCGGGGGGTTTCATTGGAGGTGGGAGTGGGAGTGGTGGCGGGGTTGGTGGGGCCTAACGGCGCTGGGAAGACTACTACTTTGAGAATCCTCGCGGGCCTTTTAAAGCCTGATGGGGGATACGCAGAGGTTTTGGGCGTCAGGACGGACAGCCCCAAGTTCAGAGAAGTGAAGAGGTGGGTTGCCTATCTGCCGGAGGAAGTCTCTCCGTATGACAACCTCACGGGAAGGGCGTTTATTGAATTTGTCCACGGCCTCTACGGGCGGGGGGATTTAAAAGAGGCCATTGAGATTTCGGGCCTGGGCCCCAGGGTGGACGACAAGATAAAGACGTATTCTAAGGGCATGAAGAGGAGGCTGGTGCTGGCGGCGTTGTTAACCGTCGGCGCAAGGGCGTTGTTGCTGGACGAGCCGACGGCTGGGATTGACGTCGTACACGCCGTGGAGATAAGGAGGCTGATAAGAGAGTACGTAAAGACTAGGGGGGCCTCTGTGGTGTACTCCAGCCACAATATGCTCGAGGTGGAGTCAGTGAGTCAATACGTCTATTTTATAAACAGAGGCGTTGTTATAGACAGCGGACCGCCCGAAAAACTCAAAGAGAAGTACGCCGCGGGGAATTTAGAAGAGGCCTTTGTAAAAGCCGTTGGGGGGCTTAAACATCAAGAAACTTGAGGCGGGGGAGTCCGAGTATCTCCGCCTCTCTCTCCATATGGCGAATTCCGTCTCGCGGCACAAAGTAGCGGGACCGCATATAGTACTCTTCGACTAGCTCCCTCCTCACGCCTAGCCTCCTGGCCACTTGTTCCACTAGCGGCAGGGGGTTTTCGTAAAACGCGGCCACTGAGTTCTCCATCTCCTCCACGGCCCTTTTCACCTCAGCGTCCCACCGCCTCGCCACTAGCACTGCGAAGAAGAGGGGCGTTCCCACTCTCTCCCACCAGAGCTCTCCCACGTCGGTTATGTGCCCCACCCCTTTGTCCACCATTTTTAAAGCCTCGTCTCCGACTGCTAACACCTGGGAGCACTCCTCCAGCCCGCGCCACGGGTCGTCAATTTTCCTAAAGCTAATTCCCATAAGTTTAGTAAGGACGCGGGCGCTGACGGTAGTCTCCGACACGGCGCACGGGCCGCCGCCTCCCCTCCCCGCGAACAGCCTGGCTGAGTATATAGGCCCCGCGCTGTAAATGGCAAGTCGGGGCACAACTGGGAGGCCCAGCTCAGCGGCTAGAGTTATTGGGACATAGCCGACCTCCGCTACCCCCTCGGCAATTAGGCGGGCTGACTCTAAGTTACCCGCCTCTACCACGTTCAGCCTCGCCCTCCAGAAAAGCGGCTCGCTGTGGGCGTATTTAATCCTCACCACTTTCACAACAGGGGGATGCCACCGCTTTATAACATTATGTGTGAAATACTTTTGACAAAAATACTGCTTTTAAGACGCATCACTTTTTTCCAACATGCCTTGTAAGAAGAAGAAAAGCGGCGAGAAATCCACAAACTAGCCTTTTTTTTCACTGGGTCTTCCTCGCCACAGCTACTAATAGGGGAAAAGGCCGCTCAATAGTGACTGCGAATTTCATTCCCAAAACCCTCTTCATACACTCCTCAGTACAGCCGTGCGACCCCACCAGGGGCATTCTGTGCAAATCCACTTCCACGGCGATGAAGTAACCTCCCGGTTTAAGTAGGCGCCAGATCTCGTGCACTGAGGGCTCGTGGTCGCCCCAGTGGTGTAACGTAAACAGCGCAACGGCGGCGTCAAAAGCCCCGTCTCTCAGCGGGGCCTTGAAACTAGCCCCTGCCACCGATACGCCCGGGGCTCTGCGCTGGGCGTATTTTAACATCGGCGGAGATATGTCCAACCCCACTGCCGCGTAGCCGCCCTTGTCGAGAATTTTCAACAACTCGCCGACGCCGGGTCCTATTTCTAACACCCGGCTCCCCGGCGGGGCTAATTTAGATATTCTCCTATACGCCAAGCCGTACGCCCATTGAAATAGTTTGAGAGACACTAATAATGTTATAAAACCAAGCGCTCCGACTGCTAAATATCTCTATCTCCACGCGCAAAAAGTAACCAAGAGTATAAAAAAATTGCCGAAATAACAGCGTCATTAGAAATAGCGTACAATTCTGTATAAATTATCCCGCTCCGCAGGGCGGAAGCCCGTCCCTCTTATGATGGCAATTACGTCTTCTTTTTTGTCTATAGGCGCCTCTGCCCTTTTCCACTCCAGCACTTTCTCGTCGTATAAAGTGCCTCCGAAGTCGTCCGCGCCGAAGTACAGAGCAAGTTGCGCCGTCTCTGGGCCCGCTGTAAGCCATCCAGCTTGTATGTGGGGGATGAGGCCGTTAAAGACAATTCTCGCCACTGCCACCATTCTCAATAAAGTGGCCGAGGTCTTCGGATGGGGTATCTTCCTCCCCAACTCGCTAGTTCCAGGCTCGAAGTTCCACGCAATAAAGGCCATAAAGCCCCCGGTCTTGGCTTGTAACTGCGCTATTTTATACAAGTGCTCTGCAATATCCCTTAGAGACTCGACGTGGCCGTACATCATAGTGGCCGACGAGGGGATGCCCAATTTATGGGCCTCCTCCATAATTCTGAGCCAAGTCTCGCTGTCGATTTTCTTAGGCGAAATAATTTTCCTCACTTCGTCTACTAAAATCTCGCCCCCTCCCCCGGGCATTGACTCCATCCCCGCCTCTTTCAACCTCTCCAAAATCTCCCTGTAAGACGCCCTCTCCCTCCTGGCCAGATACTCAACCTCGAGGGGCGAGAGGGCATGTATGGCAATGTGAGGAGCCTTAGATTTAATAGCGCGGAAGAGTCCCTCAAAGTACTCAATCCCAATTTCGGGATTGACGCCTCCCTGTATAAGCACTTGTCTAATGCCATACCGCGCGTCGACCTCGAGGACTCTCTTTACCGCATCCTCCACAGAGTAAGTATACGCCTCGCGATGCCGCGGAGGCCTGTAAAAGGCGCAGAAGCTACAGCCCACTACACACACGTTTGTATAATTGAGAACCATGTTTGGAATAAAAGTGGCGACATCTCCGTATAGCCGCCGCCTGATCTCGTAGGCCCTCCTTCCCAACTCCCACAAGTCCGTTTTTAAAAGCTCCTCTATCTCCTCTCTCTTCGGAGCCTCAGCGGATACGGCCCGCACCACCATCAATGCGTTGACTACATTAAAATTTTCATAACTTATAAAAATGGGAAACACAGCTCAACCGTGCCCGCAGTCCCGGAGGTTTTAGAAATGGCCGAGAGGGGGCTTGACAGATCTGATGCTGTTTTTCTCATGAAAGAGGCCGACGTCTTTACCTTGGCTAAAGTCGCTGACGAGCTCACTAGGAAATACTTCGGCGACGTGGTAACGTTTGTGAACAACGTAGTGATTAACTACAGTAATATCTGCGTGGCTAAATGCCCCATTTGTGCCTTTTATAGACTCCCCGGCCACAAAGAGGGCTATCTGCGGAGCCCCGAGGAGGTGGCGTCAATGGTGGAGTTTTTCCACAGGCAATACGGCGTGACTGAATTACATATAAACGGCGGGTTTAACCCCTTCATCGCCCCCGAGTACTTCGACGAGTTGTTTAGAGCTGTGAAAAAGAAGGCGCCGCACATAACTATAAAGGGCCCCACCATGGCCGAGGTTGATTATTACGCAAGGCTTTGGAAAACGAGCTGGAGGGAGGTCCTGTCCAGGTGGAAAGAGGCCGGGCTAGACGCCATATCGGGCGGAGGCGCTGAGATTTTCGCCGAAGAGGTGAGGAGGATTGTATCGCCGCATAAAATCTCCGGCGAGGAGTGGGTGAAAATCGCAGAAGTGGCCCACGAAATGGGCATCCCCAGCAACGCCACAATGCTCTACGGCCACGTGGAGAGAGTAGAACACGTAGTGGACCACCTCTTCCGTATTAAAGAGCAACAGGAAAGGACCGGGGGGCTCATGTTGTTCATACCCGTGAAGTTCAACCCTTTAAACACTGAGCTGGCCGCCCGCGGCGTAGTCGCCAGGCCTGCACCCTCTACATATGACGTAAAAGTCGTGGCCATTGCCAGGCTAATTTTAAAAGACAGGCTGAAGGTGGGCGCCTACTGGCTCTCTGTGGGGAAAAAACTGGCGTCGACGTTGCTCCTCTCCGGCGCAAACGACCTCGTGGGCACTATGTACAACGAGGCAGTGCTCACATCCGCGGGGGCGCAACACAACGCCACTGCCGAAGAGCTCGCCGCAATTGCGAGAGAGGCCGGGAGGAGGCCCGCCTTGAGGGACTCCTTCCACAGGATCTTATCCTATCTCTAACGCGGCCCTTAGCTTTTTTAACAATTCATCGGGGTCTTTCACAGGCCCCGAGTGGACGAGCTTGCCGTTGGCTATTACTAAGGGCAACTTCCCAGTCCTGTATTTAATCATTAGGAAAAGGCCTCTGAGAGTGAAGGGGCTTGCAAACCTAACGGGGTGAGGTCCGGCCTTAGATAACGCCTGTAGCAACGCCTCTAAGTCCCCAGCGCCGTAGGGGAGCTCCTCCCTCATTTTAATTTTAAAGACATTGGCCACTTGGTCGCAAGTTTTGCAAATGCCCACCTCAACGGGCACTATGGCTACTACCTCTATCACGCACTACTCGCATCCTACATTAAAATTCCACCGCCAGCTCCAAAACCCCGGCCACGTTTATCACATCTCCTGGCTGAAGCCTCGCCCTTCCCTTCCCTCTAATGTCCACTCCGTTTAAAAACGTGCCGTTAGTGCTGCCCAAGTCTTCTACGAAATAAACGCCCTCTTCGTAACCCACAGCGAAGTGCCTTCTGGAGATAAACTGGTGGCGCGGGTGCCAGAGGAAGTCGGATCTGCCGAATACTCTGTACCAATTCACTCTATACCGCCTGGCGCCCTCCGCCCTTAGGTAGAGGGCTGGGTACAGCTCAACTGTGAACATGGCGTTATTGGCACGGGGATTTTTTACACAATATTTATGTTAACGCGTTGTTATTAAAGCCTGGGGGCTGTATACGTGGTGGAGTTAAGGGAGATTGTGAAAATACAGACCGCCTTCTCCCAGGAGAAATTCCCCCAGTTTTGGGACATAAAAGATGAGAAAGATCTAGCGCTGAGACTTGAGTATTTTACAAACGCCCTAGCGGGAGAGGTTGGCGAGGCGGCAAATATTGTCAAGAAGGTTGTGAGGAGCGTTGTCTACGGGCGTGGCGACGTTAAGCTCGGCGATGTGAAAGAGGCTCTGGCCGAGGAGCTGACGGACGTGTTTATCTACGTCATAACCATGGCCGGCCTACTGGAGCTGGACTTGGAGCGGGAGTTTTTTAAAAAGCTCGAGAAGAACAAACAGAGGTTTTGACCGGGGCCCCTATCACAGGCGGCCGTCCGGCCGGCTCTGGGGCTGATCCTGCCGTATAAAAAACGACAATGGGTTTATAAGCCTTCCGCCTTTGCGATTTTTTCCTCAATGTGTAACTCCTTGTCAAGCCTGCGGTCGATTTTAATAGTTATAGAAATGCGTTGAACTCCCATTCCTATCAGCGCCTCTTCGATTTTGCCCAGCAAGTCGGCTAATTGCTGATAGGAGTCCATCTCGATATCGGTAAACCCTGCCCCCGTCTTGTATTTCAAACCCGAGGACTTAATTATCTCCGTCACTCTAGCCACGTATTTCGACACGCTGGGCGAGCCCGTGCCCAAGGGCACCACCGAGAGGCTTACTACCATTTTGGCCATGTGGAGGGGATAGGCCAGCCTTAAATAGATATGCAGTGTTTTACCCACAGCGCGAGCACAAGGCCTTTGGTAATTCCCCCTCTCCCGCGGCTTTGACCGCACATGTAAATGCGACAAATCTGTAGATGTGGTTAAAAACTAGCTGAGAGGCGGACAGGTTCTTTACGATAATGCGGTAATTGCCGCAAGCCTTAAAACCAGCTCTGCGGGAGCAGTCGCAATATAAAGGAATTGCCCTCCGCTTTCTAGTCGTTGCGATGAGTTTAGAGTGTGGTTATTTAAGCTAGTACCTGAAGCTTGGCGGTTTTAATTCGCGAGATGGTGCACGACGTGTTGAGAGGTTGCCCTGGCCTATGCATTGTATGTTACTGCTTGAGGGGCTCACAGCTTTTTTAACCCCCTCTCCGGAGTTTTTCGTGAAGAGGATATCTACAGGCGTTGATGTGTTGGACAAGGCGTTGGAGGGGGGCATCCCCCAAGGCAGCTGGGTTGTAGTGACTGGTGAGCCGGGAGTGGGGAAGTCTATTCTCTGTATTCACTTCGCCTACGCCGGGCTGAGGGCCGGGGATCCGGTGGTGTACGTCACAACGGAGCAGGAGTTTAGAGACGTTATGGAGCAGGCCAAGCAACTGGGCATGGACTTCTCCCGGTTTTCAGTGTATAACATCGCGTGGAAGAAAGAGCCGGAGGAGTTGCCGGAGATTGTGGTGATAGATATCTTCGGCCTTTTAAAAGTGGCGAGACAGTTGACGGAAAAGTCAAAGGAGGAGAGCCCTGAGAAAGTTAAGCGCTATGCCGCTTTGTCAATTGACACGTTAATTGAAGCAATAAACGAGGCCTATCACATCTTGGCGGTGGCCGGGGAGAAGGGGACGCCGGAGCGCCACGTGAGGCTGGTGATAGACTCCATGTCAGCCTTCTGGGTTGATAAGCCGGTCATGGCCCGTAAGTACTCGTACCAGTTGAAAATCGCCACGCATAGGGATAACGTGACGGCGATGCTCACAAGCCAGTATGCGCCAACTACGCGGCAGGCTTACGGCTTCGGCTTAGAGCATATCGCCGACGGCGTGATTCACATGTGGATGGACGACGTGGAGACGGCAAAGGAGGTGCGCCGCTGGCTTATTATTAAAAAGATGAGAATGACGGCGCATGAGTCTAAGGCGTTTAGAGTTAGAATTGAGTCCGGCAGGGGGATAGTACTGGAGCAGGTGACATGAGGGAAGAGGCATTAATGTGGTTCAGAGAGGGGATCCGCGACTGCAAAACCGCCGAGCTTTTATTTAACGCGGGGGTTTACCACTCCTCTGCCTTTTACTCCCATCAAGCGGCAGAGAAAGTGTTAAAATCCCTTTTCTATGTCTTTGCGAGGAGAGAGCCTCCCAAAAGGCACAACTTGTTAGAACTGTACAGAGAGCTTAAACAACACGGGGCAGAGCTCTCGCCCCAGCTGGTCGACGGGCTGGCAGTTCTCACTAAATACTACGCCACTTCTAGATGTCCAGACGCCGCCGGCGGTCCCCCCTCTGAGCTTTTCACTAAACGCGAGGCTGAATACGCCTTGGAAATTGCCAAGGAGTTAATTAGACTCGCCTCGCTTATATATGGCGAAGGAAGTTGTTGACGAAATCTTAAAGCTAGTAGAGGCACTTAGGCGGGAGGGCGTTGAGGTTGATGCCGTTTATCTCTTCGGCTCCTGGGCTAGGGGGGATTGGCTCTATGACAGCGATGTTGATATAGTAATCGTCTCGCCTGCGTTTAGAGGAATGCCTTGGCTGAGGCGGCTGGAGCTAGTGGCTAAGGTGGAGGCGCGCCTCGACTTAAAACACAGTTTTGACGTCTTGCCCTACGCGCCGGAGGAGCTGGGAGAGATCAAGTCCGCCGTGTTGAGAGACGCCATGCGCTATTGGAAGAGGATTATTTAGCGGGGGCGAAAGGCACTTCTCCACTTTTGCAATAAGGTCGCGGCCTCAGGGCCCGGGTCGCCGGTTCTTATGTATTTCCAAAACCGCGGCATGTCCGGACTCCCCGAGGTGACGTCCTCCAGAGCCAGAGCCACGGCGGTTGGCACGTCTCTCCCGGCGTCTGCTATGGCCGAGAGGCTGAGGTTTAGCTCCCTCACAGCGGCGAAACACATCATTCTGTACGGCCTTGGGCAGTGTCTCACCACCTCCTCCACAATGTCTTCTGTATAACGCACTCGCCTAACCACAGGCCTCCCCCTGTAGGTGAGGCTGGCCCAAAGATACCTCAATTTATACCACACGTCCACGTCAAATAAAACGCCAATTTTTAATAACATTCTGCGCGAAACGCCCGGGTATTACAGCCCTTTGCGGCGCGTATCGCAAGGCTTTGACGGCGAGGAACTTCGACTTGGCGGCGAGCGTGTGGGCGGAACTGTCACATTAGGCAGATGGCAAGGCTGTGGGGAAGTGATAAAAGCGCCTTATTGTATTTTCGCGCCTCTTTAGGACGGCGGAGCTCGTCACTCGCCCTGTTGGCGATATAAACGCCCGGGCGGGACTGGCGAGATCTCCCCGCTATTCACCGCTTTTCTGTAAAACTCGCGAGGAAGTGCGCCATTGGGGGCGAGCTACATCCTAAATTTTATATATTCTCTACCGCCCACGTTAGTACCCTTGGCGACGACAACTCGCAATATATTTGGCTCCGGCGTCTCCACCTCCCCGCCGAAGTGCCACTCCAACACCTCAGCGCCTTTGGGGAATATCCACACGGCCTCGTAGTCATACTCGGCCACTTCCTCCTCGTAGTAATTCTCATAAAGATTCTCCCCAGGCCTCAGCGGCGCGGGGAAAGACCCTATAAACGTAATGTAAGGCCTTGTGGGAGATCCCCTCAAGGCTATGTACACTTCGTGGAGAACAGGGCGAACTCTCTCCCCGTTGACTCTAACAATTTCCTCGTCCATAAACCTCTGCATATTCTCCCACACAGTGGCTATTTCGCGGGACAGCCCCTCTCCGCCTCTCTTAAGCAATTTGTAGTAATACTGCCCCTTGTCCAAATAGTCGAAGATAATTATCATGTTAACAACCCCCTGGGACACTACGTAAAATACCTGGGCGTAGACTGGGATGATCTCCTCTTCCATGCACACCCCCTCTCCCCCACTTATATCCATTCCTCGTGTAGCGAGCTACCTACCCTATCATTAACGCATGCCCAGCGTAATCTCCGTTCTCAAAACCTCCTCACTTAAAGCCACAACCCATTTACCGGATGGCGCGTATTACTACCTAGCGCCGTCGCGCTACCTCTTCCGGCGGCTAATAGCCTCAAAAATCGATGGGAGTTACAACTGGACGGATTCGAAAATATGTCTGCGGTAGAATTTCTGCGTTATCTGCGGCCGGGCGTTGGTGAGCTCGTCCTCTGGGAGTATTGATAGGACGTCCCAGCCTATGTCTAACGTCTCCTCAAAACTGCGCCTCTCATAATAGCCCTGTTTTATAAACCTCTGCTCGAAGGCGTCTGCGAATCTGAGGTAGCGCCGTTCGCGCCAGCCTAAGTTCCTCTCTCCCACTAACGTGGCCAAGTTCCTAATCTCAAGCGCCTTTGAATAGGCGGCTATGAGAGTGTTGGCCACGTCTTTGTGATCCTCGCGGGTCTTGCCCTCGCCTATTGCGTCTTTGGCGAGACGGCTTAGGGACATAATGACGTCAAAAGGAGGATAGATGCCCTTGCCCCACATAGCGCGGCTTAACACCAGCTGTCCCTCTGTGATGTAGCCAGTTAAGTCAGGGATGGGGTGGGTGATGTCGTCGTGAGGCATAGTGAGGATGGGGAACTGTGTGACTGAGCCCCTCCTGCCGCGGGCTCTGCCAGCCCTCTCGTATATCGTGGCGAGGTCTGTGTACATATAGCCCGGGTAGCCGCGCCGTCCTGGCAACTCGCCGCGGCCTGAGGAGAGCTCCCTCAAGCCCTCGCAGTAATTAGTCATGTCTGTAATTACGACGAGGACGTGATAGCCCAGTTGCCAGGCTAGATACTCCCCGATGGTTAGCCCCACGCGGGGGGCTAAGATGCGCTCAGCCACAGGGTCTGAGGCGAGGTTTAGGACGGCGACGGCCCTCCTTAAAGCGCCGGTCTTTCTAAACTCGTCCATGAAGAATAGGGCTTCCTCTGTCTTTATGCCCACGCCGACGAACACAACGGCGAACTCCTCCTCGCTGCCCCTCACTGTCGCTTGTCTCACTACTTGAGCCGCCATTAAGTTGTGAGGCAGGCCTGTGCCGGAGAAAATGGGCAGTTTCTGCCCCCTCACTAAGGTGTATAAGCCGTCTATTGCGGAAATGCCAGTTTCTATAGGCTCCTCTGGGTACTCCCTGGAGTATGGATTAAGAGGTTCTCCGTTTACGTCGCGGAAGTCCTCTGGAGGAGGCAACGGCATGTGATCTCTCGGCTGTCCTTTGCCGTCGAGTATTCTGCCGATTAGTTGCTCAGAGACGGGGATTTTCAAAGTCTTCCCGTAGAACCTAACAGTAGAGCCCTTGGCCGGCAAGCCGAGAGTGCCTCCCAGCACTTGCGCCACGGCGTAGTCAGTCCCCACCTCAATTACTTGAACCCGTCTGGGCTCTCCGTCGGGTCCTATCACCTCGCCCACCTCGCCATATGAAACTCCCCTCGTCTTCTCAATCACTATCAATGGCCCTTTGACTTCTCCACGGTGGTGTAGGAAACTACTGGGGTAAGCATAAGGGGAGTAAAAAACAGTTTTAAATGTATTGACGTTATCGCACATGAGAGTTGGGGTTGTGGGATTGGGCATAATGGGGGGGCCTATGGCTATGCACCTCCACAGAGCCGGCCTGCTTGCCGCAGTTTACAACAGGACGCGGGCAAAGGCCGAGCCTTTCGAAAAGCTGGGGGTCTACGTGGCTCAATCGCCGGGGGATTTGGCAAAAAGAGTTGACGTCGTGATTATAATGGTATCTGACGCCCCGGATGTCGAGCAAGTCCTCTTCGGCCCCGGCGGCATTGTCGAGGGGGCGAGGCCGGGCTTAATTGTCGTCGACATGTCTACTAATTCTCCCGATTGGGCCCGCCGCTTTGCCGAAAGGCTGGCCCAGTACGGCGTGGAGTTCCTAGACGCGCCGGTCACGGGCGGCCAGAAGGGGGCTGTGGAGGGGACTTTGACGGTTATGGTTGGGGGAAAGGAGGAGTTGTTTAAACGGCTTTTGCCAGTGTTTCAAGCCTTTGGCAAGAACATTGTGTACGTAGGCCCCGTGGGCTACGGCCAAGCAATGAAGCTGGTAAATCAAGTAGTAGCGGCGTTGAATACAGTGGCTATGGTCGAGGGGCTACGGCTCGCCAAGGCGCTTGGTCTCGATATGGATAAAGTGGTACAGGTGTTAACCGGCGGCGCGGCGAGATCCGGGTCAATTGAGCTCTACTTGCCTAAGTTATTAAAAGGCGACTTGACGCCGGGTTTCAAAGCGGCGCATTTAAAAAAGGACTTGTCCTACGTTATGGAATTGGCCAATAGGGCAAGCCTCTCGCTACCAGCAACAGCGCTGGCCCTTGAGCTGTATAAAAAAATGGTGGAGAAGGGGCTGGGAGAGCTGGGAATTCACGCCTTAGGAGAAATATACTAACCCCATTGGGCACGTACGAAGCTGGCTACCAGAGGCGCCACGATGTGGAAAGGGCGTGGGCGAAGAGGTGAACTGGTTGAACAGAAACCGGCGGAAAAACTGTTAATCGGCTAACTTCTCTCGATTTTATAAACGCCCTCTTCTATTTTTCTAAAGATATAGCTTCCGCCCTCCGTCTTAACTACAATACGCCGCGGCCAAGATGAGTCGTCTATTTCAACGTGGTTAAACCCAGCCATTTTGAAGGTCTCCACTATCTCGACCTTGGGCAAGTCCTCTGGAATTAACACTGCGTAGTTAAACACCCCTGCCTTTATCCACTGGGCTAGTTCTCGCCTGTCCTCGGCCTCTGTAACGTCGTAAAAAGACCGCGGCTCCATAAATCCCACTGGGCAACGGGTTTTTAAAGCTCTATGGCGTATAAAAAGTGGGCTGCGTAGCGCTCTTTATACCCGTCAGGCGTTAGAGAGGTGACGTCTACTCCGGGATCGCCCCGCGCTTTACCAAAGGAAAACCTGCCGATGTATAACGACTCGTCAACGCAAGGAGTTCCGCGGGATAGGAGATCCCAAGGCGTCAGCGCAGTGCACACCCACGGCTCGTCCGGAAGGCAGGCATAGCCCCTGCTCTTCCCAAGCGCCTCAGCCACTGCCTCATAGGCTTCAACTCCGCTAAGACACCTTCCCCCGGAGTTTCCGAGCGGCCTGCCGCCGTATATGTACATCCGCAGTTTAAACCCCACCTTCTGCACCAGCTTGTGGCTTGGCGCGTTCCACTCGGCGACTAGGAGAGTTGCAGCTCAAACAGGACTTCCCCGGCAAGTCTAGGAGCTGGATTAAGAGGGCCATTATGAGGCTTGGAGACGTGAGGGAGCTGAAGTTTGGGCTGTACCTAGTTGAGGGCAGGAGGGAGCTCTGCGATTGGAAGCCCCTCTACCAAGTCTGGTACTCGGAGAGGGGGGGCCGTTGGTACTGCACTTGTTACTTTTCGACGTTTGGCTTCGCAAGGCAGCGGGACGTCTGCACCCACGTGGCAGCGGTGATGTTGTATCGGCGGTATAAGAAGGCGCTGGAAAAGGCGGAGAGGAGGCGCGTATACGTGGCAGAGGCAGAGGTGGAGTGTAGAGGGCGGCTATCGGCCAACGGGGAGCTATACGCGAAGCCCGCCGCCGAGAGGGTAGACCTCACCTTCTACGCCTCGCCGCGGTACAAAATCCTCGTGATTTCAATCACGAGGCGGATAGTGGTTAAGTGCAACGGCCTTGAGGTGCTGGAGCTCGTGGGCGAGGAGGTGCCCCTCGCCACAGCCAAGTTCTTGGTGGAGAGGTGGCATGGCCGTTAAAAAGACCAAGAAGGGACGGTTTGTCCTGAGACCGGCCTCCCTGGCCGATTTTCAACGCCTCTACGTAGACGTCTTCTCCATTGCCGCCTCCCTCGCGTACCCGGAGGAGTTGTTTAAATCGGCCGCCGAGGCGGGGATAGATGCCGTCTTTGTAATAGACGCCTGGCACGAGTCCCACATCCCCCTTGCGAGGCGCTACCTAGAGCACTGCCGGAGGTACGGGCTGGAGTGCCGCCTCTCCGAGCAGAAGCCGGCTGAGCAATACGCCGTGGAGCTGTGCGAGGCGGAATGCGGCTCCGGTTGCGCAGTTGTCACTAGGGACTACGACGCCGCTCTGAAGGCGAGGAGGTGCGCTGTGCTATTGTTTTGGCGTGGTGGATTTTGGCTCGTGTCGCCTGCGTAGAAGCCGGTGTTGTACGGAAGTGGAAGGCGCCGACTTGTTGGAAGTTGTTCAGCGCATCGGCGGCCTTGTTGTACGTTTTTCAGCGAAAAAAAAAATACTGGTGTTTTTCTCTGAACGTGCCAGGCATAAGGAATATATACACGAGCGCGTTGTTGGCTGTGCTTGCGCTGGCGGCTGTTGCTCACGCCGGCGACGAGGCGTTTATAGTCAACTCGCTGTTCGGCGCCTTCTCGCTTATAAATGTGCCGGACGCCCTAATGCCCCGATACGAGTTATTCCACACTGCGTATGTGACGAGTAGC
>JAWBJM010000022.1:0-24037 GCA_038832545.1 Pyrobaculum sp. | reverse complement strand
CCCCTCAAAAACTCCCTAAGCCTAGACTTAACCTCCTCTAAATCAACAACCTCATCAAAACTACGAGGACGATACTTCTCAAACCAAAACAACTCAGCCATAAAATATATTAACGAGAGGCGGCGGCGATACGTTCTAACTCCTCCCGTTTTCTAACTGCGTAGCTTTTTGGATCGTTTGCAGCCGCAGCTATAATCTCGTCGGCTAGACATTCCTCTATCGGCTTTGGGTTGTTGAAAGAACACGCCCTGGCGCCTTCTGTAATCCACCTCAACGCCAAGTCGAGCCTCCTCTGTGGAGATACGTCTACCGACACAGAATAGGCAATGCCGCCCATAATTATCCTAGTGATCTCCTCTCTTGGCGCTGTGTTAATTATGGCGTCTATAAATACTTGTAGAGGGTTCCTGCCAGTTTTGTAGTAAATTAATTCAAAAGCACGTTTGACAATATTATAAGCCTTGTGTTTTTTACCTGCGTTTCTCCCCGGCCTCATAATTAAATTTATCAAACGCTCTACTATAGGTATTCTCGTCTTCCCAAATTTACGTTTTTGATAACGCCCCTCTGTGTGTGGCAGAATTACAGGTTTGAGACAGATATATCTACGTAGACCTGGGTCTTTTACTACTACATCTTCATAACTCCACTTGCCGAACAATAGTAAAGTCTCTCCGTTTAAAGTTTTGACGTCGCGTGGACACTCCTCAATAATGGGCACGTCGCCTATGTATTCAACATGGCTCGTCTTTGGAAGCTGCTCGCCAAATATAGTAGCCATCAAATGATTGCATAGAGAGTCTTTTAAAAATTTTCTATTTTTCAGAAAGTATAGAATTAACAAGCGATTTAGCCTCTCTATAGTTACGCTCGAGATCTCTAACAATTAGCCTATATACATCAAAATAATTTTCGCCTTCTGAGACTTTCGTCGCCAAGCTGAGAAGATATGATGGATTACACTCTACTCTATAACGTACTCCACGCCATATTACAGTACATAAATCGCCCACATTGACACTATTGATATAGTAATTTATATAGACTGTATACAACTAAGTAACGCAAGAGTAAATTGAAACTAATTCATTTTCAATTTCCATTTTGTATTACAGCGATTGCCACCGTAACAATATCCAAGATATTCCACAACGCCCTCTCTTCTTAAACGAGCTAACACAGCGGTTACAGTTCTTCGACTGACCCCTAGCTCTTTTGCAATATCTGCACTACTCAATTCGCCACGTCTCTTTAGTAATTCAATAATTTGCTCTACGAGTCTACTCGTAGAGCTTTCTTTCATAGTAGCGTCTATACACTTATATATATAATTTCTTAGGTTAATTTAGTTATTTAATAAATCATTGGCCGATGAGAAAGGTCAGAGGTGCTGATAGGTGAAGAACGGCTACTATATGAGGCTAATAGTTTAGAAACTGCCACAGCTGCGTGGGAAAAATGCGCCAATTCTGTGAAGACTCTCTTGGCCTTCTCTAACAATTGACGAGGGGGATTTCTGTCGGGTTCGCCTTCAAACCATATAGTACATCTGCCAAGCCAACATAACTGTAGATAGTAGAGGACGCCTTCTTCTATGTCATACTCCGCCTCTGATTCAAACAGCCCCTTTTTTACAAAAATATACTCCCCAATCGCTCTTCCCCCTTTCTTGATAATAACTTTTTTTATAATAAGAGGCCCCCTTTTGATAAAGATAGTTGTTTCTTCAGACACGTATACGTATATGCCATATCTAAATTGGCAATGTATAGAATTTGAAAAAACAGGGGTAATATGATGACGACGGGATGTGTAGATAGATGAAGAAAGAGCTCTCTCTGACTAAAATGTGGGGAGAAAAGTCACGGGTACTAGAGACTCTCTAACTTGACCTTTTACGACTATGCCAACTTTAGGCACAATCTCAAGTTCATATATACCGGGATGTACAGGACTCCATCTCATTTTTCTAATAAACATAACTCTTTTAAAGCTGCCGTCTCTCGTCTTCCCAATCCCCATGATAAAAACTCCAGTGGCTAGAAACTCCTCGACGCCGTATCTACTTATTGCACCTGAGCCAGACGGGATTTCTGTAGTTATAATATTCGTAGTTCCAATCTCTCTCTCTATACTCATAACTAAAACTCTTATGTATTCCCTAAGCACTTGGACGTCTTTGTCTAGAGACACTAGCGGCGCGATGGGGTCTATGACCAACC
This sequence comes from Pyrobaculum sp., assembly GCA_038832545.1. Taxonomy (GTDB): domain Archaea; phylum Thermoproteota; class Thermoprotei; order Thermoproteales; family Thermoproteaceae; genus Pyrobaculum. The sequence continues at coordinate 21,815 of JAWBJM010000022.1, read as the reverse complement.
GCTGGGCGTTTAATGCATAGACATATTCACGTATTGACGCCACTAAAGACTTCGCTATAGCCGTCGGGTCTTTTTCTCTAATACGCTCTACTATGTCCATCTCTGGCACCAAGATTTCAATCAATCCTCTCGCTCTGAGATCTTCTATATCCCACCCAAATCTCCTAGCGCCTTCGACGAATTGTTCATATGTTTCATCGACTGATATATATATACCAGACTCGCCGTACTTCAAAGCGCCTTGTATAAGAAATGTCAAAGCAGTCAAAGTCTTTGCAGTGCCCGTCTCTCCAGATATTAGATATGTCCTACCTCTTATAAAACCTCCCCCCAGGACTGTGTCTAGGCCTTCAATACCTGTGGGGACAGTTTCGTAATACAATTGGTGTTCAGCCACAGAGAACTCTACATCTCATATATATACTCTTCTATTTAAATCCACGTTGACTAAAATAAAGTGGAATCTCAGCAATTAATAAGGAATTTATCAAAACTCCGGATCTATATGTCGATAGAGTCTACTAACTCAGAACTTAGTAGAGAAATTGGGACTTTTATATCAGAGGCTTTGATACACCCAATAGAAGTAAAAACAGGGGGGGTCCACTTGGCTATTACATTCCTCTGGAGTTTAATTAACAAAGTGGCGAGACAGTTAGAAGAAGCTGGCGAGAGTATAATAGATATGGAGTTTAGCAAAGGGAGGACTACTTTAGTTACGAAAAGTGGATATTTAATACATATTGTCGTAAAGACTAGATATAATCAATATGTCTCAGAAATCGAAGGCGTCGTAGACGTAGAGGAGTCGCCGTTTAGAATTGAGGATTTTTAACACCTCGTGGGACTCTCTTGCCGTCGCCTATTACCCAATACTCTCCATCATCTCTTTTCTCAAGTTTAAATATGGGCACCTCATGTTTTACTCTCTCTAATACTTCCTTAGCTACTCTAAACGCCACGTCTCTATTAATAGCAGAGGCGATTACATATATCGTAGTATCGCCTGGTTTCAAAGTGCCTACTCTGTGGTAGACTCTTATGTCTAAAACGCCGTCTTGTTCCAATGCCCACTTCTCTATTTCATTAATCTTCATAGTTGCGTAAGGCTCATAAGCCTCGTATTCAAGACGCTCTACAACAGAGCCGTCGACCAATCCTTTTACATAGCCTACAAAAACCACCACGCCCCCTCCCCCCAGCGGTGCAGTTTTTTCAATAACTTTTTTTATCTCTTCGTCTATGTTTATTTTCTCTAGGACTACGCCTCCGCCTCCGCTCACTGGCGGCATGATTGCGATTTCGTCGCCGTCTTTCACGACGTAGTCTTCTGAAACAGCTCTCCCATTAACTAAGACAAGGAGCTCTTCTCTAAACACTCTAGCCTTTGGGTATTTGTCAAAGAACCATTGTAAAAACTCAGATAATTTAATACTTTCTGAAAAAGTCACTTCTTCATATTGCCTACCGGTTATATCTCTCATCGCTGAGAAATACTTCACTACAATGCGCATGGCCTATTACACGTCTCTGTTTTAAATAATTAAATACGTTAGTATGTTCACATCTAGACGAAGACTATACATATTTATCTATTGTATTACAAAAGTCGATGAAATTCGACGTAGCTGTAGTTGGGGCAGGGCCAGCTGGTTTATCAGCCGCCTATAAACTAGCGACGGCTGGGTTTAGAGTAGTGGTGTTAGAGAGGGGTAGGGAGCCCGGCTCTAAAGAACTATACGGAGGGAGGATATATACACACCTTCTTGATAAATATCTACCTGAATTTCGTAAAAATGCGCCAGTAGATAGATGGGTGAGGAAAGAAAGAATTTCTTTTCTAACTGAAGAAAAGGCCGTCACTATAGAGTCGACAGTTTTGAAAAAAGAGAAAAATAGCTTTGTGACCCCACTTGTTTCATTTACCTCTTGGCTTGCCAAACTGGCTCAGTCTGCAGGCGCGAAAATAGTCACTGAGGTCACAGTAGATGAATTAGTATTTAACGAAGCAGGTGAGGTAGTTGGAGTGAGGTCAGGTGACGACGTGTTAAAAGTAGACTATGTTATAGACGCTGAAGGAGTCAATAGGTTATTGCTGGAGAGGGCTGGACTAGTAGATAGACTCAAACCGGAGATAGTGGCGGTGGGGGTAAAAGAGGTGTTAAAATTTGAAAATAGGAAAGTTCTAGAGGAGAGATTGGGGTTAGAGGAAGAGGAGGGGGTGGCGTGGGCCTTCGCCGGATATCCCACTGAGTATCTACCAGGCGGCGGCTTTATATATACTTATAAAGACTCAATAGCCCTCGGTGTAGTTGTATATTTAAAAAATTGGGAGCGTTTAAAAACGCCGGTTTACGACCTCGTGGAGAAGTTTAGACTCCATCCATATATAGCGCCGATAGTGAAAGGCGCCACTTTACAAGAATATGGCGCGCATATGACCCCTGTAGCTGGCATAAACATGTCGCCGCGGCGGCTATATCACGACGGCTTGCTTGTAGTAGGAGATGCCGCGGGTTTTCTTCTACACACCGGCGTTTTAATAAGAGGGGTAGACCTTGCTGTGGCTTCAGGCGCCTTGGCCGCTGAGGCTATAAAAGAGGCCGGCAGCCCCCGCGCCGAAGATCTCTCAATATATGAAAGAAAATTGAGAAGAGAAATACTTCCACACCTAGAAAAATTTAGAAATGTAGATAGAGTTCTTGGAGACGAGACGTTGTTCAGGGAGTTGACACATCTCTCTACTGAAACGTTATATAACTATTTCAACATCGGCGAGAGACATAAGACACTTTTCGAGGCGTTGCAAGACGCGTCGAAGTCAAACTTTAAGTTATTGAAACTACTTATATATACGGCGAAAGTTATAAGGACAATATGAGTTTGAAATATTTCACTATAGAAGAGAGATTAAATACAAACGCTTGGGATGTCGACGTACATAGGCCCCATATAAAAATCCGCGACCCAGAGAGGTGTAGAAAATGTGAAAAAAAGCCATGTACCTATATGTGCCCCGCTAGGTGTTATGTCCTACAAGGTGACTATATTGTGTTGAGTACAGAGGCTTGTGTGGAGTGTGGGACGTGTCGCGTTGTTTGTCCTCAAGAGAATATTGAGTGGAACTACCCACGTTCTGGAATGGGTATTTGGTATAGGTACACATGAAGATTGTAGTATTGACAAAAGCCGCCGTGCCTCTGTCCTCAGCTATAAAAATCGACCCAAAGACTGGGACGTTGGTGAGAGAAGGCGTCCCGTTGACAGCCAACGTTTGGGATAGAGACGCTGTCGAATTTGCACTAAGGCTAAGAGATAGATATGGGGGAGAAGTAATAGCTTTGTCAATGGCCCCCCCCAGTGGATTATCTGCACTTGAGAGTTTTATAGGCATGGGGGTGGATAGGGCAATCCTCGCCTCGGATAGAGTCTTTGCGGGGGCAGACACCTGGGCCACCGCACATGTATTAGCCAGAGCGATAGAAAAATACGTGCCGGACTACGATTTAGTCATAACTGGAGAGGAGACTATCGACAGCACCACTGCCCATATCGCTGCGCAAATTGCGAGTTGGCTCGGCGTTCCCTACGTCTATTATGTATACGACGCAGAAGTGAGAGGAGAGACGTTAATTGTACGACGTTTTCTAGAAGACGAAGGAGTCGACGAAGTCTACGAGCTCGAAATGCCTGCCGTAATCTCTATCTTGAAAGGGTCACAAGTCCCGAGAGATATAAAGCTGTCACGTAAACTCTCAGCCGGGGAGAATATACTAATAGTTAGCAATAGAGAGCTAAATCTAGATGTGGATTGTGTAGGGCTCAGGGGAAGCCCCACCGTAGTGGCCGGCTTGTCGCGGGCAGTGTATCCGCCAAGGAAGAAAGTTAAAATACAAGGCGAGCCCACAGAAGTCGTTAAAAAACTTGTCGAAGTATTAAAGACAGAAGGTGTGGTATGACTTGCCCAAAGTGGCCTCCCGTTAATAAAGACGACTACCGAGGCGTTTGGGTATACCTAGAGAGAGATAGACAGAGGATAAAAGACGTGGGGTTTGAACTTCTTGGGAAGGCTAGAGAGCTTGCGGAAAAGCTAGGCGGAGTTGAAGTAGGTGGGGTTTTAATAGCTGGAAGTGTGGATATGGCAAAAGAGGCGATTTACCACGGCGCGGATAAGGTAGTCTTAGTACAAAACCCAGAGTTAGAAATGTATACGCCTGTAGAATACGCCGAAGCTATTGCAAAAGTTTTACAGAAATATAAACCAGAGATTTTTTTAATAGGCGCGACGAAAAGAGGGCGTGAACTCGCCGCGTATATTGCAAATACTTTAACCACGGGCATAACTGCAGACTGTACATCGTTAGAAGTTGACCCAGGCACGAGAGATCTACTACAAATACGCCCCACGTTTGGGGGGACTCAATTAGCCACAATTAAGACGCCTAGTAGAAGGCCTCAGATGGCCAGCGTAAGGCCTGGGGTTTTTCCAAAACCAAAGAGAGATACTCAAAGAAGTGGAGAGATTATAGTGGAGAAAGTAGAGATGCCGAAGAGGAGGACTAGACTAGTGTCTATAGAGAAGAGATTAGAAAAAGACGTGGCGGACCTACCCCCAGTGGAGTCGGCAGATGTCGTCGTGTCGGGCGGCAGGGGGCTAGGCTCCTCAGAGGGGTTTAAACTACTTATAGAACTCGCCAAGCTTTTGGGAGGCACAGTAGGCGCTTCCTTAATGGCGGTGAGAGCCGGCTGGGCGCCTCATAGTAGACAAGTGGGGCAGACCGGCAAGACGATTAGGCCTAGGCTATATATAGCAGTGGGTATAAGCGGCGCTATACAACACCTAATGGGGATTATGGAGGCTAAGACCATAATCGCCATAAACCCAGACCCACACGCCCCAATTATGGAAAATGCAGACTACGCAGTGGTGGCGGACTATAGACAAATTCTACCACTCTTAATAGAAGAGTTGAAAAAGTTAAAGACTCAGTCGTAATACCACTCGTCACAACTCGGCGATCGGGGTTGTCTTCACTAATATAATATTATGAAGAGGACTTATATATATACGCACATGTGGTATCTTATGAGCGTTAGGACGTTGTTTCCTAAGGGGAAGGAGCCGAGGTATACGCTAGAGGTTTTGGTGGCGTTGCTGCCTGAGGCTACGTTTAACTTTACAAGAGATGGCATAGTTCTCAAGGCGTTGGACCCCACAAAGACTGCTTTTATAGACTTGACTTTCTACGCGGCCTCTTTAGAGGATTATTACATAGAGGAGGAGACTAGCGTGGGGCTGTTGTTTACGACTCTTAAAGATGTTATCAAGCGGGTGGGGGCTACTGAGAAGTTAGAACTTGAAGTAGATAGAGAGAGGAATAGGTTTAATCTATATGTATATCCTAAAAGAGGTAAGGAGGTTGGTCTAGTGAGGAAGTTCTCACTGCCAATTGTACAGCCATTTGAAGAAGAGCTCCCCACGCTTTCAGAAGACTTCGACGCAGTTGTCGAATTAGACTCCACAACTCTAGATGACGTATTGGCGATGGTTGAAGAAGTGGCAGACATAGTCCACATAACAATACACCCGGATAAAGTCGTCTTTAGAGGCGTGGGGGAGGGCGGCAGAGCAGTGGAGACAGAGCTGCCACACGACAGCGAAGTTATCTACCACATATCTACAGACGACGTAGCCTCTTCAAAATACAGCGTAGAGACTCTTAGAGACATAAGTGGTAAGTTAAAAAGTCTGTCGAGACGTGTAAAACTAGAGCTATCCAATAAAAAACCCATAAAGCTGACGTATGAATTCACAACGGGGCAATTCACAGTCGTCGTAGCCCCACGCGTCGACTAGTCAGACCTGGCGTCATTCTTCACATAGTCAGAAATACCAGCTTACATCACAAAAGTCTAAATTTCTAAAAGATATATACTTTAGGGGATAAATACGAGGACGTACACCATCACAACGCCTGTGACTAACATAATAATATTGATTATTACATCTAGTATCTTCCTCCTACGCGGCGATTTGACTAACTCGCCTAATATTCTCCGAAGTCCATGTGACCCATGTACGACCCAATCCGCCGCGACAATAGCCCAGAGGATGCCCCAGCCGATTTTTACAAACGCGTATGGGACTATGACCAACGGGTTGGTGGACAAGACGTCCCCCAGCGGTATTTTATTCAACGCCACCGCGGCTATTATGACGGCGGGCATTCCTATCACCATTAGAAGAGCGCCGACTATTAATACAAGTCGTTCAACACTCGCCCTCATGGCCACACCTCCTCGCCGTATAGTATCAAATATATGCCTAGGGCAGTCCCCACTACAGTTCCAACTATTGTCAATACAATAAGTAAAATATTTAGTTTAGAAGTCCTCAATGCAGGTATTGGCTTAATTGGGTCTCTCACAGGCCGCCCTTTAATTACGCCAAGTTCTATTAATACAATACGGAGGCCGTTGATCCCGTGGAAAATAATAGAGAAGATAAAGATAGATGCTAGAACTTTGCCTAGTAGAGTCATGTCTAATTTCAAAGCCTCTTCCCAAGAGCCATACATCAAAACTATAAAAGGCCTTGGGAATATGTAAAACACTAGGTAAATACCTGTGACCCTGTGCAGGATGAAGTAGACTCTCTCAATATTTATACCCCTTAGCCACTCCCCAATCCCCCTCCCCGCCCTCATGGCCGCTTCTTCTTCCTAAGTATTGCACTTTTTAGAAGTTGTATTGAATAGCCAGGGTCTACGCCGCGGGGACACACGGCGCTGCATGTATAGGCTAAATGACAAGGCCATAGCCCGTCTTCGTCGTCAATTATATTTTTTCTCACCTCCCACCCCCTGTCTCTACTATCTGCACTCCATCTATACGCCGCGTTTAAAGCCATGGGGCCTAGAAATTTTTCATTTGAACCCACTATGGGACAAGCCGCCATACATATGCCACATTGTATACAATACGCAAAATTGTAGTACTTTTCTAAATCTTCTGGCCTCTGGCCAAATTCCTTGTCTTCTTCATATATTTCTCTTAAGTCACGGATGATGTACGGCTTTACAATTCTCACCTTTTCAAAATCTGGCTCTAGATCAACCACCAAGTCTTTAATCACTCTATGGTTCCACATAGGCTCTATTTTAATATAGGAATCTCCCAAGTCCCCCACTAGAGTCTGACACGCAAGTCTAGGAAGTCCGTTTATCACCATGCCACAAGAGCCGCATATAGCCATACGGCAGCTGTATCTAAAAGATAGAGTGGGGTCGAGCTCTTCTTTTATTTTAACTAATAGGTCTAATACAGTGATTTTTTTCGAAACGGCCTCGATTTTATACTCCTGCCACCAACTCTTCTTTCCATCAAAACGTTTAATTTTTACCGTGATCATATTAATATCTCCTCTCCTCTGGTTTCCACTTTGTCATAGTTACATTGAGGTAGCTTATTTGGAAAACGCCGCCGTGTAGATATACTAGCGTGTGTTTAAGCCAATTTTCATCGTCTCTCTTTGGGAAATCTAGTCTATAGTGAGCCCCTCGAGATTCACTACGTCTTAAAGCGCCGATCCCCAATGCGATTGCTAAATCTAACATCCCGTCGATTTCTAACGCATCTTTTAGATTTTGATTATACACTCTACTTCCGTCGACTACTCTAAAAGATCTATACTCTCGGAGTTTTTTAAGTTTGGCAAGGCCTTCTTCCATTACAGAGCCGTGTCTAAATGGGCCGAAGTGTTCCTCCATCACATCGTTTAGTTGTTTTTTTACTTCATAGGGCGTCGGCGCGTTGGTTTCTTTATGTAGAAGATTGTCAAAAACTCTACTTTCTTCTAACTTAACAATTTCTAAGAAGGAGCCATCTGGCTCAGACATCGCCGGGCTCTCTATTACATATTTAGCCGCCTGTTCCCCCGTCAGTCTTCCCCAGACGGCGCATTCGCTTAGCGAATTAGACCCCAGTCTATTGGCGCCGTGGACGCTGACGGCGGCTGCCTCGCCGGCGGCCCAGAGCCCTCTTATCCATTCTCCATCTGCTGATAAAACTCTCCCCCACGTATCTGTGTGTATTCCCCCCATTGTGTAATGAACCGCCGGCCTTACCGGTATCAGCTCGGTGAATATGTCAATACCTGCGTATTTATACGCCAGCTCTCTAATGAAGGGAATTCTCTTGTTTATCTTCTCCTCTCCGAGATGTCTAAGGTCGAGACCTACGTAACACATGCCAGATTCATGCCTAAAGCCTCTGCCTTCGGCGCATTCTGTTAAGATAGCTCTAGAAACTATGTCGCGCGGAGCTAATTCCATTTTCTGAGGGGCATATCGTTTCATAAAGCGGTCTCCTTCTTTATTTATGAGATAGCCCCCCTCCCCCCTAGCCGCCTCGCTTACTAATATCCCACTTGGCACCAACGCCGTGGGATGCCACTGGACGAACTCCATATCTTTCAAAGCAGCGCCGGCTCTTAACGCATAGGCTAACGACTCTCCTGTAGTAGAATACGCCGTGGTGGTAAATCTATACAATCTCCCTGCTCCGCCTGTGGCTATAATTCCGGCTTTTGTATAAAATATTTTAAACTCGCCGTTTTTTAAATCGTAAGCTGTTACGCCGCGAAACACGCCCCTATCTATTATAAACTTTGTTACAAAATGTTCATGATATATATGTATATTTTCAAAACGCCTAGTCTCTGAGAATAGCGTAGACATTATAAAAAACCCAGTCTTATCCGCGGCGAATGTGGTCCTAGGGATTGACATGCCGCCAAATGGACGTTGTGAAATTCTACCATCTGGCTCTCTAGTCCAGGGTACTCCAATTCTTTCGAGATAACGTACCTCTCTCGGGGCGTATTCTACTAATACCTGAACGGCGTCTTGATCTGCTAGATAGTCACTGCCTTTTATAGTATCGTAAGCATGTAGCTCTAATGAATCGCCTGTCTTATCTGGATACAAAACCGCCGACATACCCCCCTCTGCAGATAGACTATGGCTACGCATAGCTTGGATTTTTGATAAAATAGCAATAGACACTTTTCCGCCACTTGCCCACGCTGCGGCTACAGCGGCACGGAGGCCAGCGATGCCAGAGCCTATAATAACAATGTCGTATTTCATAATTTCCATGTTATTTATCTACCGTATATATTATTTACATTATATTTCGACTAATGACGAATTTAGAAAACGGCGTTAAGCTTTTTAACTACAGATCCAAAGAGAATAGTGCTTCACGTAACTATAGTAAAAGACGAGGGAGTAGACCTCTGCGAAGGACAAGTCTTAGCTAAATGTTGTGTAGAAGGTTTTTGTGCAGACGTGCCGGTTGAAAAAGGCATAAAGCCAGGCGTCTACAGTATAGAAGATATAGAAAAGAACCCAGTCTTGAAGTTTTGTATAGATGTAATAACTCGTCAAAAAGAAATGGGTATTAAAAAAATTGAGGTATGTACATCTAAACACGCATCTAAATGTGTTAAGAAGCTTGTAGAACATGTAATTTCTAGATATGGCGGACCTGTGTTATTGATAGGCTATAACGAGAACGTGGCGAAAGTCTTTTTTTCACTTACAGATGGCTTAGTGGCCGATACAGAGGGGAGATTAGTTCCATACGACGTAGTAGACATATCAAACCCAGCCCAGTGGGTAGATAAAGCCAGCGTAGTGGTGATATCGCCCGGCGCTCTTCGCCATGTAGATATCATAGAATTAACAAAGAAAGCAAAAGAATTGAAAAAACCAGTAGTAGTATACGGCGCCCTGTCGCCGCTATACAAAGACCTAGGAATAGACTATTTCTGTCCATATGGATTAAGAGAAAATAAATAGAGACATGGATTATTTGTGAGATTTTATAAACGTTCGGCAGGTGCGGTTGTCTATATAATAGAAAAAGGCGAGGTTCTGTACCTACTCCTCCACGGCAGATTGGGGTGGGACTTCCCCCATGGGCTAGTGCGCCGCCGTGAATCAGACGAGGAGGCAGCTTTGAGAGAAATCTTAGAGGAGACGAATCTAACCGTTGAGATAGTCCCCTCCTTTAGAGAGGAAATTAGATATAAATACTCGAAGAGGGGGCGAGTACTATATAGAGAAATTGTGTACTTCCTCGCAAAGAGTAAGAGTAAAGAAGTTAGGCTGTCAAAAGAACACGACGCCTATACATGGGCTAGAAAGACAGACGCCTTGAGGTTAATCAATAGAGACGAGACTAGAGAAGTGTTGATAAAGGCGTGGAAAAAAATTGTAGAGTTTGAAAAAGTCTTAGCTAATTAAAGAAACTCCCTCAATTGCGTACCAAGGATATGTGTTATAGTTGTTGCCACTTGACCTATACACAGTGGCGTAGTTTTGACTATATAACAACGCGACGTAGTTTATAAATAGCGGCGTCCTTATGAAATACATGTCAAATCTCAAGTCGTTGCCCACATTAAACATCGGCACTACGAACCCCCCGCCAAGCACAGAAGCCGTCTTTATCACATAGTTATATTCAATTGGAGGCCTGCTCAAAGTAATACGGGATCTGGCTGAGGATATAGGCACGTCTCCCCTCTCGATGAACGGCCTAACTGCGCCCGATATAACTTCTTCAGTACTACATCCGCCGTATAGCGAAGTCCTAGCCATTATTATATAGCTTGTAGACCCGCTCACGGGATAAGACGCGGACATAGTTTCATATAGATATCCACTCACTGGAATTGGGACTGCGAATGAAGACATAGGTAGTGTTATAATTCTCGTCTGGCCTCCCGTGCCGGCCCATACGAACCTACCTCTTCCTAGATGTCTATGGTACGAAATGCCTTGGTTCCAGAAATAGCCTGCAAAGAAGCCGTCGCTAGTTATTGTATACGTCACGAGTGAAGTGTTTAGACAACGCCATGAGAAATCTACATATAGCCCTCTGACGAGTGTAGGCGTAGATATGTAGTAGTGCCGCCAGTCTCCAGACTCATACCTCCACCCCCAGTCGTTGGCGCCTCTTACAACACTGGCGTTATACCAACCGCCAGACCTCCCACTTGTTAACATAAAGGTAGAACCCGCCGACACGCTAGCCCTCACTACATAGCTAAGTGGCACTACATAACTCGTGCCATTTATCTCAAATATTACATACCTTTCGAAGACAGTCGGCGCCGCATCTCTAGGAGCTCTCACCACTACAGTAAATACGCGGCTTTGGCGTGGTTGTAACGTGGCGGCTGCTGGCGTAATCTCTACGTCAGAAGCTACGACTCTCCTATACGCCACCACCTCTACACTGACGGGAACCACAGGTGGAGCAGGGCTCCTCACGGGTCTAACGTCTATCCTTAGCAACAACCGTTGCTCTGGCTTGAGCTTGAGTGATGGTCTTGAAACTGTCACTTCTACAGCAGTCCCCGTCTGATATCCATAGTTAATCCAAGTCAGCTCAGGTATAGCCACTACATTGTCGTTATTTACATCTGTCCAAGCGAATACCCATAGAAGAGGTCTTGTATTTTCTAGATAGTCGAACTCTGGGTCGAAATATGAGAAACGATAAGATATTCTAAACACTACTAAATCGGCTTGTCTCAAAATATTTTCATCAAAGCCTAACTGACCCATTGTGAAGTAGCCGCCTAGTGTTCTCACTGGTATATTCACTGTGGTTATGCGTCTATAAACTGGTTCAAAAGACACTGCATACGTCTTGATAGATAGAGCAGAGTCTACTGAATTTAATATTATCTGACCCACTGCCTGACCACCTGGCGTAGTAGTTAGATATAGACTCGTCATGCCTATATCCGGCTGGGGGAACCTACTTGTTAGATAAGCGGCCCATTGTTGAGTCAATATGTTATTGAATAGATAGCCGAAGTACAGCGGGATGTTAACTCTCCATTGAAACTCCCAAGAGGCGCCTAAATTTACCCGAGAGTTAGTCCTCACTAATGCGGCGGGTATCCTTATAGAACTCAAGCCAAAGTATGACCTCGCAGCTGCTACTGCCGCAGTCGCGTTGACAAACCCATGGCCTGCGGTAAACGGCGTATAGCCAATATCAACCGCCGTGCTGGTTATAAACTGTCTCACTAGATACGGATCTATAGTGGCTGGGTCGACGCGTTCAGACACTGCGCTCATGACTAAGGCCACTACTCCAGCTGTTAGAGGCGTGGCTTGAGAAGTCCCGCCGAAAATATCCCAGTCTTCAGGTATTCCATAATAATACCTGCCCCACCCGACGGGATATGCAGCTATGCCAAAGGCGCCTATGTTTACGACGTCAGGCTTTACATAACCTGCGGGAGTGGGCCCTCTAAGAGACCAGCTGATCACTTCACCCCATCTAAATTCTGCAAAGGGAATACCAAGAGCCCACCAGAAGTGTCCACTCGTCGCCGCGCCTACAGTAATAGCCCCGACTGCAGAGCCGGGGCTTGTTATAGTCCCAAAGCCATAGCCGCCGTTGCCGCCCGCGTGTACAATCACAATACCTGGATAATTTCTGTCGAGGAAGCGTGGAGTAGTCAATGCGTTAACAAGGGCTGACATAAAGTCGTAGCCAAAAGCGGCGTAGTCGTATATAAACGTCGATATCCCCCAGCTGTTACTTATCACATGTGCTCTCTTTTGGCCAGTCCAGTACCACTGTCCGTCTTGCCCCACGTCAAACCCTGCGGCCCACATCATACCTGGCCCCACCATCCCCCACCAAAGAGCCTTAACTCCCATGACCTTTGCACCGGGGGCCACGCCTCTTAAAACCTGTTGCCCCAAGTAGCCGAGGTTGTACGTAGACCTCCCTCTGCCGGCCGCGACGGAGCTACACGCAGTGCCGTGGCTATGGAAGTCGTAGAATATACTGAGGTAGTTGCCAGACAAATCCCATCCGGGGTAGAATCTGGCGTATATATCAAACCAGAGGCCCCAGTCGTAGAAAAATCCACCAGCTACTCCAAGGCTGACAGTCGGCTTTGTGACGTTGTCTACAATAAGCCTATTGCCGAAATACCTAAGTTCTGGGTCGTCGGAGAAGTCGCAATTATTATTTAGGTCTATACGAGCTGATGTATAGAGGCCCGCAACTTCGGGGTCGTACATCACTACGCCTCTTACCACAAGCCCTCCATACCATGGAATTGTGAGATATGTAAGACCAAACCTATAAACTCCGCTTTTACTCTGAAGACCTGTCACCTTATAGTTACACTGAGCTTGTACTAAATAATAGTCAACGCCGTCTAATGTAAGAAATTGTCTATTGCTAGTTGGGAGGATGCCATTTGTTGCTCTAATAGGGGCGAGTATAACAACTTGTGACTGATCGGCGTCGAGGACGAGAGGCTCTACGTAAGCAATTTGGCTAATGGCAATGGAGCCCGCGTGGCCTCTAAGAGTTGTATATCTCAACAAATTGCCGGACTGTGTGATAGTAGATGCGATTATCTCTCTGCCGTCTTGTGTCTTTATCACCCATGCAAGGGCGTCTTGAAGATCTGGGTGGCCGTAGTCCACACCGGTATCAACTACAGCTATGACAATACCGCTTCCGTTTACTTTAAACAACTGTTCAACTCTAGTCGACCCTATAATATCTCTCATTACTGGAAGGAAAGGCTGCGGAGTCTCTCCCCTAGTGGATATAGACCTTACTTCAGTGAAAAAGTCAATGGGCGGTACCTCTGGTATTACCTTAATAAAGATGGATTGTACAAATGGCGAATCTACTAATTTACGTAGGTTTTTCGCCTCTCCTCTGTAGTATAAAACTGCCATACCGCCCTCCTCTCTGCCCGACAGCTCTACTCCGTCAATTACTACTTTAATAATTCTGTATTCTCTGCCGCCTATATTTACTGAACGTGTGGTATATACTGCCTTGAGTTGTTGAGTTAATTTGTCTAAATCTGCAACTACAATCTTTGCGACGACTTTAGCATCTGTGTCTACAATCGCAGCGAGATTTTTAACGGATTGGCTACTACAATAGCGCCCAAGATGGTTAACAATATAAACAAGTATTTTAGCTTCATATTTGGATAATAACTAGAGCTTTTAAGTATTACCTATAGAATTTTCTTGTGAAAATGGCTATTGTCATTAGAACAGATCTAAAAATTAGCTGTGGGAAAGCGGCCGCGCAGGCGGGCCACGCCTCAGTTGAATGCCTTTTGTTATCTATGGAGGATTCTAAGTGGAAGAGTTGGCTAGATCAGTGGCTTAGAGAAGGCCAGAAGAAAATTGTGCTCTCTGCCGAAAATGTTTCACATCTCTACCAACTCTATGAAAAGGCAAAATCGCTGGGACTGCCTTCGTCAGTGGTAGTAGACGCAGGCTTGACGGAGGTTGAGCCCGGGACGCCGACTGCTTTATGCGTAGGACCCGCTCCTGACGACCTTGTGGATAAAGTGACGGGGTCTTTGAAGTTGTATAAAAAATAAATATTGAAGAGAGTTGGCATATGTGTTGGTTATATACGCCTACGCCGGCTTTTCGCTGGGAGTCGCTATATACTTTATATATTTAATAGTGTCAGGTCTACGGACGCCAGAGGTCTCAGTAGGCGCCATCTCTATAAATTTATTTAACATTATTGCAATAGTCTTTGCAATATTTACGCTATACGTTATATTTAGACTTAGAGAGTTATATAGTTGAGAAACTCCCCCTCGCCTAACTTTTCCCTCACCTCGTCTAGGTTTTTAAAAGGTCTCTCTGCTGTTATTAATTGCAATTTCTTCTTGTCGATGCCTGGCAGTCTTTTTAACACTCTCTTCTCTGCGGTGTTTATATTAACTGGGTGGGGGATAGCTAAGACGCTACGGCTTCCATGTTCTATAACCACTACGTCGATAAATCTATTAAGCTCTACACGTGTGGGTATGTATACTAACAGCGGGTACGACCCAACCTGCCGCGCGTATGTGCCTTTGTAGTAATACATCTCGGTGTATACTCTCTTCAAGACTGTGCCCCTTGGCACTATCCGCCGCAGCATTTCTCTATCGAAGACTTCTCTTACCCACTTCTTAAAGTTGTAAAAACGTAGTTTTTGTTCATAAAGTTTCGACGTTATTTTCCTAGCCTTTTTCCAAAGTCTAGAAGTGGGGAAGATCAACACTTGTCTAATGTTTACTCTCCTCACTAAAAGACCTCTGTTCAACACCTCTTTGAGAAATTCAACATTGAGGCGGTACGTCTCAGCGGTTTCGCCTGGGAGGCCTGCTACGAAGTTTATACCTGCCAGTAGATACGGCATGCCGTTGTCGCCTCTGACAGCTCCATATTTTGTAAAAAGCTCTATGGCCTCTAACGCCTCCTCTGGCGTTGTCTTTAGGTTATTTATCTTGACTACCCGAATGTCGGCGGTCTCTATGCCCAACGCTGCTACGTTTCCAGACGTGCCGTATTTAACTAATAGTTTTGTAATCTCTATAGACTCTGTCTTCCACTTCGCCACTGTGCCGGGGTTGACGTTGTCGATGTGTAAAGTCTCGAGACCTGGCGCGGCGTTTCTTACTCCGACTAGTAGTTTTTCAACGGCGGGGGGATTGGGCCTTGGGAAGTCCTCTTTGCCAATGTCGAAGGCCATGTAGGTGTAGAAATCAGCCTGCCTGCCTATTCTATAGTGCACTACGCCTGCTTTATACAAAGCCTCGACTTCTTTTACAACTCCCTCAATAGGCCTTGTGGAGACTGGCCCGTAGGCCACTGTAGTGCAGAAAGAACATCCACCGGAGACGTATCTTGGACACGATCTATACGTCTCTAACTCAACTATTAAATTGCCGCCGTAGTTGGGGTGTTGTTCCACTACTCTAGCCCCTAGTTGTGCAAATCTATCGACGAGGACGAAGTCTGTATGTGTCTCCGAGGGCCAGACTTTCTCAACTCCCTCTGTGAGTAGTCTATATACTATCAAGTCTACGTCTCCATTTGCTACAATATCGAAATATCTACGGAATCTACTTGGCGGCGTTGCCACGGCGCCGCCAGCGAGGCCGTAGCCGAATTTAGCCACGGGGCCTCCGAGAATTTTCACTGGCCCCTCGAGACGCCCAATGTCGAAAATCTCGTCTATAGATATAGGAGTACCCCCTAGATATTTTCCCGGCGTAGTTACGCCCGCTATCAACACCAAGACGTTGTATTTCGATAGCTTCTTTAGAGAGGCTGTCCAGTCCGCCCTTAGTTGATCTATTGTGAAATACCTCACGTCTTTGACCCCCGCGCTGTATGCCGCACCCGCCGCGTATCTGGGGTATACGTCTAAATAAGGCGGCACGCCGAGGCCGGCGGGTTCGTCAGTGTAGCCGTCGACAATGACTAGATTCACAATTCTCCCTCTAAATGAGGTTATAAAGAGTTTTATACATATTTTTTATCAATTCCGATGGTGAAGATTCCATTCTGCGAATTTTGCGTAAAGACGCGTGTACTGTGTCATAAATGCCAGTCGTTAATAGACAGCGGCAGATATCAATGGCTAGATGTAGAGATTTCAGACGCTTTGCTAAAAGTAGAGAAGAAAATAAACATCTCCGACGTTGAATATGTAAAATCATACGAAATAGACGACTTCGTCGTTGTGTCGTTGAGAAATACTAAAAGATTGCCAAGAGGCGCCTTTATTCAATTAGAGAAAGAACTCTCCTCTATCTTGGGAAGAAATGTGAGAGTTGTAGAGTACGGAAGTGTAAATGAATTAATTGCACAACTAGTATCTCCTGCGAAATTACTTACTATATCGACGTCGTGGCTGCCAGACGGCACTACAGAGACTGTGGTTAAGATACCGTCTCGTGATGTAAAGAGGCTCCCCATTAGGCCAGAGAGACTACAGACAATTTTGAGTAGAATCTCTGGGGCTAACGTAAAAGTAGAAATTGTCAAAGAGAGAGAACTAAGGGCATAGTTTTTTACACCCCACATCTTGCTCTCTGTGTATCCTAAAAAAACACATTGGACTAGTGAAATAAGGCCGGAGCTACACGGAGCTGAGGTAGTCCTCGCCGGCTGGGTGTGGGATAAGAGAGATATAGGCCGGGTGAAATTCCTAGTGCTTAGAGATAGAGAGGGGGTGGTGCAAATTACGCTAAAGACTGGAAAAACTCCTCAACACCTATTCGAAATATTTCAAGAACTGGGGAGAGAAGACGTAGTAGTCGTGAGGGGAGTCGTCGAGGCGAGCAAAGTGGCGAAGAGCGGCGTAGAGGTCTTCCCGTTGGAGATTTGGGTTTTGAATAAGTCTAAGCCCCTACCCATAGACATCTGGTCCGAGTCCACAGACCTCCCCACTAGGTTGAAATGGCGCTCTGTGGACTTAAAGAGACTACGTAACTTAGCCATTTTCACATTTTCGTCAAGTGTGTTAAAGACAGTGCGTGATGTATTCTACCAAGAGAATTTCGTCGAGGTGTTCACCCCCAAGATAATTGCCACGAGTACAGAAGGCGGCGCCGAGCTTTTCCCAGTGTTTTATTTTGAAAGAGTTGTCTACCTCTCACAGAGCCCGCAGCTCTATAAAGAACAACTTACTGCCTCTCTCGAGCGGGTTTTTGAAATCGGGCCTGCGTATAGGGCTGAGAAACACAACACAGACTACCACCTCAACGAGTTTATATCTATCGACGCAGAGGCGGCTTTTATGAACTATCAAGACGTAATGGATCTACTAGACAAGGTGATAAAACAAATTGTCAAAATTGCTTCAGAGACTCCGAGGCTTTTAGAAGTTGGGCTGAGGCCAGTGATGTCTTCAATAGACAAAATCCCCCGGGTCACCTACGACGACGCCGTAGATAAACTTAGACAGATGGGGTTTGATATAAAGTGGGGGGAGGACTTGACTCTAGAGATGCAGAGAGCGCTTATACGCCACTATGGACATATCTACTTTATAGTGGACTTCCCGTCACAGCTCAGGCCTTTCTACACTAAGAGAAAAGAGGAGGTGAAGTCAGAGTCTTTTGACTTAATTATAGACGGTATAGAAGTAACGTCAGGCGCGACGAGGATACATAAGAGAGATGAACTAGAAGAGGAGATGAGGCGCCGTGGCCTAGACCCGAGTTTGTTTGAAAGCCACCTTGTAGTGTTCGACTACGGCATGCCGCCCCACGCAGGTTTCGGCATGGGGTTTAACCGACTAATAGCTTCAATATTGGGGCTAGGCAACGTTAGACACGCCACTTTGTATCCAAGAGATAGATATAGACTAGAGCCTTAGTCTTCGCGAAGAGGTACAAACAAGACGTGGGTCACTACGCTTTTCTCAAGCCTACCACCCCTCTTGACTCCTTTAATTAACACTTGTCCAAGCCCCTCTTGTAGAGGAATTACTAACACGCCCCCCTCTTTTAATTGTTGCACCAGGGCGTCGGGTATAGTCCTCGCAGCTGCTGTGACTATAATTGCGTCAAAAGGCGCGGATTTTCCCAACCCCATCCTCCCATCTCTGTGGTAGACTTCTACAACTCCCCAGTAGCCAAGTCTTTCTAAATTCTGAGCCGCGTATATAGCCAACTCTTTTACAATTTCTACTGTATACACCTTGCCCTTTTTCTCTATTGCTTCTGCACACACAGCGGCTTGGTAGCCAGACCCTGTGCCCACTTCTAAAATCTTCATACCAGGCCTAGGCTCTATTAATTCACACATCATAGCCACCATATGTGGAGCCGATATCGTAGCCCCGGCGAATAGTGGAAGTGGTCTATCTTCATAGGCCATAGATCTATACTCAGGCATTACGAACTCCTCCCTTGGCACAGACAACATGGCCCTTCTCACCCTCTCGCTTTTGATAACCCCCTCTCTTACTAACTCATCTACTAGACGGGCTGCCATGTTAAAAAAATGTATCTAAAGACGTCGTCTTGTGTTTAACCGACGCCTTCCTAAGCCTCTCTACCGCTCTACGGACTCTATCTTCACTAAAGTCACGCTCCTCTACTAAAAACGACAATAATTTGCCTTCGTCTAGCCTCCCCCCCTCGAGGCTGTAATCATCTGTGACGGGTGGGTTTAAGAAAAATTTCTTAATTTCTAAAAGATGTTGATGTCCCCTCAATACAGTATCTACAATTTTTTCCAACGAGCCGAATTCTAACACTAGACGCAGGGCTCTCTGAGGCCCCACTCCAGCCACGCCGTCTGGGTTATAGTCAGTCCCAAGTAGAATAGCCAAGTCGACTAACTGCTCTCTATTTTTTAGACGGAGAGACTTGAGGACAGCGTCGAGTTCAATCACCTCAGGAGACACCTCCACTACGTCTTCTCCAATTTTTCTCCTAGGCGAGACGGCTAAGTTTCTCACTAGACGTGGAGAGCCGAAGAGTAGAGAGTCGTAGTCTTGACTCCCCACTCCCCAGCAGTGCCCCCGCATAGCCATGTAGGCAGCTTGTGCCTCCCCCTCGCTGGGGGCTTGGACCCACGGGACGCCCATGTAGCTAAGTAGTTTCTTTGCGTCGTCTACAATTTCAGAAGTTAGAAAAACAGCCCTTTTCATATACTTCGCCACGTCTTCTCTCCGCCCCTCTCTAAGCGCCTTCACCACTTCTTCCATTGCCTTCTCTTTAGCCCGCCTCCTTTCTTCAATCTCTATTAGTTTAAATTCGGGGGGCCTCCCGTCGAATACATAAACTACTTTAATACCCGCCTCGAGTAGGTTGATAGTGCGGTAGAAGAGGCCTGAGAGGTGGCTAGTGACTCTGCCTAGTCTATCCATGAGAGGTGTCCCATCTGGCTGACGTATAGACGACAAAAATTGATACAGGGCGTTATAGGCGTCTAGAGCTATACATCTACCGGCTAGTTGTTCAAGTTTTATCTCTCTCCGCGCCTCTTTGTTAATGAGTTTTCCAAGTTCTGTAACGCCCACGAAAGATTATGAAAGTTAAATAAATTATCTACGTCTTGAAATTTGAAAAATTTCTCTCCCCTCTCTCCTTATCCTTCTAACATATATCTTCTTATAAATTTCTAGAGTCATGAGGGCGTGTATAAGCTCGCTGTCTGAAATTTGTATATTTGCACGTTTTAGAACTGTCTTTACATCTTCACTTGTAGTAGTCTCTTGCTTCTTTAATAACATATCTATAATATTTCCAACTATTGTAACTATCATAGATAGAGGGGAGGCGCCGCCTTGGCTTTCGTAGCCATAGTCAACTGCCTCGCCTTTTCTAGCCACGTCTCGTAGAACTTCAACATATCTGGCGTAATAGAGGGCCTTACTTTTTTCAAGGCCTCTTCAAAATGCCGCATAGAGACCTCTTTTGCGTTTATATCTTCACGTAGAGCCAAAAACGTCGCTTCTCTTACTAAAAGCTCTATGTCGGCGCCTGAGTATCCCTCAGTGCGTCTAGCTAAATCTTCTAAATCTACGTCTTTAGCCAACGGCGTTGACTTCGTATGGATTAATAATATTTCTAACCTCGCCTTGTAGTCAGGCGGAGGTACGTAGATAATTCTGTCAAATCTACCCGGTCTTAACAAGGCGGGGTCTACTAAATCGGGTCTATTCGTCGCTGCTATAACCACTACGTTTTCTAAAGACTTCACGCCGTCCATCTCCGCCAATAATTGAGCCACTACCCTCTCGCCCACTAATGAATCGCCGCCTAGTCCCCTGGCGGTAGCTAAGGCGTCAATCTCGTCGATAAAAATCACGCTGGGGGCCGCCATCCTCGCCTTTTTAAACACCTCTCTTATCGCCTTCTCAGACTCCCCCACCCATTTAGAAAATATCTCTGGCCCTCTCACTGCGATGAAGTTAGCCCCCGACTCAGTGGCCACGGCCTTGGCTAACAAAGTCTTGCCAGTGCCCGGGGGGCCGAATAACAAAACGCCCTTGGGAGGCCTCAAGCCGAATTTCTTAAACCTATCTGGATACTTCAAAGGCCACTCTACCGCCTCTCTCAACTCTTGTTTTACATTCTCAAGTCCGCCTACGTCACTCCAACGGACTCTAGGGACTTCGATATGTATCTCTCTCAAAGCTGAGGGTATTATCTCTCTCAACGCCCCGACGAAGTCGGCCATTGTGACTTTAATTTTTTCAAAAGTCTCGGGGGGTATAGACGTCTGGTTGAGATCAATCAAGCCGCTTTGTATAGCTCTCCTCAACGCCGCCATAGC
Organism: Pyrobaculum sp.; assembly: GCA_038832545.1. Taxonomy (GTDB): domain Archaea; phylum Thermoproteota; class Thermoprotei; order Thermoproteales; family Thermoproteaceae; genus Pyrobaculum. Next base: position 654 of record JAWBJM010000022.1, on the reverse strand, counting down.
CGCCTCTCTAGCCAACGCCGCGAGATCGGCGCCAGAGAAGCCGTGTGTAATCTCGGCAAGTTTTCTTAAATCTACGTCGGGGGCCAGCGGCATATTTCTTGTGTGTATCTGAAGTATTTCATATCTGCCCTTGAAGTCCGGCGGGTTGATCCAAATCTCTCTGTCGAATCTTCCTGGTCTTCTTAGGGCTGGGTCTACTGCGTCTGGTCTATTAGTGGCTCCTATTACTACTACTTGTCCTCTTTCTTGTAGTCCGTCCATTAGTGTTAGTAGTTGTGCTACTACTCTTTTTTCTACTTCTCCTGTTACTTCTTCTCTTTTTGGCGCTATGGCGTCTATTTCGTCTATAAAAATTATGGCGGGGGCGTTTTTTTTCGCTTCTTCAAATATTTCTCTTAGCCTAGCTTCAGACTCGCCGTAGTATTTAGACATAATCTCTGGCCCATTTATAGCGACAAAGTAGGCATTCGCCTCGTTAGCCACAGCCTTAGCTAACAAAGTCTTACCAGTGCCCGGCGGCCCAATTAATAAAATACCCTTAGGAGGCTCAATACCAAGATGTTTAAAAAGCTCAGGATGACGAAGAGGAAGCTCCACAAGCTCACGAATCTTCTGCTTAGCATCCTCCAAATCCCCAATATCCTCCCAAGTCAC
>JAWBJM010000021.1:0-24397 GCA_038832545.1 Pyrobaculum sp. | reverse complement strand
TAGTAGAAGAGAGAATTGATGACGTCGACACAGCCGCATTATACTCAGCATATGGAAGAAATCTCTCTATAGAGAAAGAGTTAGAAATCGCAATGGAGCTCCTAGGCCGGCCGGGGGCGTTGGAAAAACTTCTAAAATGGGGCTTGGTGATGCATTTTACAGACGACGTAGTGACGGCGCCTCCATATTTAGCGAAATTATTACTAAAACTTACAGAAAAGGCAAAACCCCCCTCAGTGGAGCTGTGGGAGGAGTTATATGCCATAAGCAACGACGGGGCGGCAATGGCTTTGTTAGAAGGCCTACTTACAGGAGATTTAGATATACAACTACACCAAGTTTTCTACAACGAAGTGCCTAAGAATTACGTCTTTGGAAAATTAGCAGTTTATAGAGAGGAGGTAGGGCTTGTGGTAAACCCAGTCCTCTCCGCCGAGGAGTTACTTGAAGCTGTTTTACAGATAAAAGAGAGGAGGGCAGATACGCTTGCAAAAGCCCTCTCTCTACACGGAGAGTATGAATTTAATAAAGAAATTAGATGCGGCGTCCACTATCTCACTATAGACGGGACTTTTGAGAAAAGCGGCGTGGTGGCTATATGTCCGTGGCTTACGTATTCAAAAAGTCTGTGGAGGAGAAGACAGAATTATGTAGTAGTACTCGAGGGGAAGAGGCCTCGGATCCCTATGTCCGTTAAAGTCGGCGTTATTTTTATAAAAGGAGGCGAGGCAGAGGTGGTGAAGCCCTCCACCCCTTCTAAGATTTTTGACTATTTAGTTGACCTACTCTACAGCGTAGGTTTTTTAGTTACAGAGAGTTAACTCGTCGCGTAGGACTTCGCCACGATGAGAGTTGTAGTAGAGCGAATACCTTCAATTTTTCTTACTTTTTCTCTTACCACTGTCCTAATCTTTTCGATATCCGGTGCCTCGATTTTTATAATTATGTCGTACGGCCCATATACGAAGTATACAGACTTAACCTCAGGTATTGCAGCTAGTTCTGCCATAACTCTATCCTCTGCGCCGATGTCAATATTTAGAAATACTAAAGCCTCCATATTCTTGTAGATATGCAAATTATTAAAGTTTATCTACTTCTAGATTCAAGATATCTTCTAATTAAAACCGCCGTCGGCAGATCTACTCTATGTCTCTCTGAGAGACCTGTGTCTGTGTCTGTAAATTCTACAACATATTCTACGCCCTCTCCTTCGCTTTTATACACCTTAACTAACGTATTGGGTTTACACATAGCTGTGATACTTGTCTGGCTTTTCTCAACTAAAGTACAGTCTATATACCTAAATACTTTGGTCTCCGCGGGGGTTCTACCAATGGGACCAATTGGCGTCTCTTCATAGTAGTACATCTTTCGCCTTCTACTCACAGCTCTACACTCTATCCCCTATAAAAATTTGACTCATCCAGTTGGAGGCATAACTCTCTTTCTCCAATCTTCGACAATCTCTAACACAATCAACGTCTCAGTTCGTTGTATGTCTGGATTAGAGGCTAAATACGTCACTAAGAACGTAGATAGTTGTTTAATATCTCTCGCCCATACTTTAAATAATAAGTCATAAGGGCCTGTGATTATATACGCCTCTTCTACAAACGGAAGGCCTCCCTTCTGGCCGTCACATTCAGTAATAATTTTCTCCGCCACTTCTTGTTGCAGAGGCTTTGCCTCTTTTGCAGCAACTCCTCTTTTCACACTTATAAGTACAAACGCCAAGAGTCTATACCCAAGTGAAAATGGATTGACGACAGCTTTATATCCTAAGATAACGCCTTCATTTTCTAATTTTTTTATACGTGTAGCAACTGTAGTCTTTGGTTTTCCTAATACTTCACTTAACTCCTGTAGCGTCTTTCTACCGTCGCCTTGTAGCAACATCACAAGTTTTTTATCAACCTCGTCCACGTCAGAATTAATTCTCGTATATATATTAACCAGTTGGTAAAATTTAAATTCATCCGTGTATAGGTGGCTTCGATGTCAGAGAAGCAGAAGGCAGTTGCCAAACAAGAAAAAGTCACTATTTCAAAAAGAGATCCGTGGGCGTTGAAAAAATGGTATACTGTATACGCCCCGTCTTATCTCGGAGGCGTCGTGTTGGCAGAGGTCCCCGCAGCTGATTCGCAGAAATTATTACTAAGAACTCTAGAGGTATCTCTATACGACATTACAAAAGACATATCTCACTTGCCGATAAAGCTAAGATTTCAAATTAATAAAGTAGAGGGGCTGAGAGCCTATACTAGATTTAAAGGTTTTGAATTGACAAGAGATTATATAAGATCGTTAATAAGGAAAGGCACTAGTAAAGTGACCACCATTACAAATGTAAAGACTAGAGACGGCCTAGTTATGAGAATTACAGTTGTTGGAATAACTACAAATAGAATCGGCACGGGGCAGAAGTCCGCTATTAGGAAGAGAATAGTAGAGACGTTAGTTAAGAAGTCGTCTGAGTTAGACACAGCCCAATTCCTCAAAGAAGTTCTTGAAGGCGTCTTAGCGGCCGACCTATTCCTCGTTAGTAAAAAAATTGCGCCTATGCGGAAGATAGAAGTGGCTAAGATAAAAGTGTTGAAATACCCGCCGGAGGAGGAACAAGTAGTTGTTAAAGAAATAGTCGCCGAAGAGGCCTCTTAGCTCCTCTTTATGTCTTGGATATATCTATAAACAGTACTGTGTTTCTTCCCCTCTATTAACATTTCAATAGCTCTCTTGGCAACTTCTACGTCTTCTAATTTGCCAAGTATCGCCACGTAGTGGTCTCCCACGACTATAGAGACCTCCGCCAAGTTTTCAATCATGTGTTTAGCCCTCCCACCCTCTCCGATAATCCTCCCCTTAATTCTCCTCAAATGATTTGGCTTTTCTGTATACTCTTTCAACTCTATGACTGTTAGTACATATTCTTCATTTTCTAACTGTAGAGCCTGCTCGGGGGAGAAGCCTAAGGCCACTGCCCTAGCCATCTCTCTAAGTTTTAGCAATTCGTCAATTGTGACTTGGTGGGGGATTATTTTTATACTTAAATCTTTTTCGTCTACCTCGACTTTGGCTCCATATTTTTCATTTACAAGTTTTGTAAAAGCCTTCGCCGCCTTTATACGTCTTTTCTCTATGGGCTCTATAAAGATGCCTTTGGGATAATCAGACGCCACATATTACAAAGCATATGGATTTAAATTTGTAATAGAGAGCATATAGTGGCTCCAAGATCAACAAAAGACAGCGACTATTTTAAAGTAGTAGACGACGCCATAAACGCATACACGTGGGCAGCTATTGTAAAACTACAAGAGAAAAAGCTAATAGACGAAGTATTAGGCCCCGTGGGGCAGGGAAAAGAGGCAAAAGTAGTATTAGCTAAAAGGGGGGACACGTACGCAGTGTTGAAAATATTTTATCCAGTACCTATTAAATTTGTAAAGACTAGACGTAGCTATATAGTGGGAGATCCACGTTTTAGAGGTCTTAAAATAAGCGATCAGCTACATTTAGTCGAGGTGTGGTGTAGAAAAGAGTTTGGTAACATATCGCGCGCCTATGAGGCGGGGGTAAAAGTGCCGAAGCCGCATGGCTTCTATAGAAATGTATTAGTGATAGACTTCATAGGAGTAGATAGAGAGCCGGCTCCTAGACTTATAGACGTAGGCTTGGATAATCTAGAAGACGTAGACAAAATCTATTACGAAGTTGTGAAAAATCTAGAAAAGACCTACATAGCCGCTGGCCTTGTACACGGCGACTTTAGTCCATTTAATATCCTATACAACGATGGAGATATTTGGATTATCGACTGGGGGTCTGCTGTGAGGAGGGGCCACCCCAAAGAGTTAGATTTCCTAAGGCGTGACGTAGAGAGAATCTTAGAGTTTTTTAACTATCCCACGTCGACAGAGGCGTTGTTTAAAAAACTTGTAGAGAGAGGGAAGTGGAGAGGCAGTTTAGAAATTGACGAGGAGGGGTGGTTATTAATAGAAGGCAGACGAATTATAGATTGACACACCAGTTCTAAACGCGGTTTGATTTTTGTCGTCTAGGCCAGGCGGCATAGGAAGTCCAAGGAGAGCACATACAAAGCCGAGCGTTACACTGTTTTCATAGATAGGCGATCCTAGCTTCAACGCTATTTCGAACGCTGGTATTACCAAATACCTCGCTCCGGATTTCTCAATAGTTTTTATCACCTCATCTAGGCTAAGTCTCACATTGGGCAGGGGGATTAGTCTTCTGTTGATAACTAACACGCCGTCGTGTTTTACATAACGTAGGCCTCTTAAAGCCTCCAAGGCCTCTAGGGCAATTACTACGTCTGCATCTCCCTCTTCCACAATTGGAGAGTATATCTCAGAGCCGTATCTCACATGGACTTCTACAGAGCCGCCTCTCTGGCTCATTCCGTGTACTTCTGCAATTCTTACATCAAACCCCTCTACTAACGCAGCCTCTCCTATCCATTTGGCTAACGTCAACACGCCCTGTCCCCCCACGCCTACAATTACTATGTTCGTAACCACGTATCTAACCACGCGGATCTATCTCCCTCGTATTTAAAAGCCCCTCTGGGACACACCTCTGAGCAGACTCCACAACCTGTACATAGACTAGTATCCACCACAGCCTTTCCATCGTCTTGTTTAAAAATAGCACTACATCCAATATTGAAACAGATACCGCATTTAATACAGAGGTCTGGGTCTACTCTATACCTAGGCCAATGTACGCCGCTCTTTCTCGCTTTTCTAACAGCCATTAACACACAAGGCCTTTTACTAACTACTACAATTGGTTTATTATTTTTTACTTCTTCAATAGCTTTTTTTAGAGTATAAATAGATTTTTTAATATCTATCGGATCTATAACATATGTCGTAATGCCAAAAGCCTCTGTGATTTTTTCAATTGGTATTTTTCTGCTAGGGCTTGGCTGACCCCCCGTCATGGCAGTGTATGAGTTATCCATCACTACAATTAACAACGGTATTGACCTAGTAGCTACGTCTACAAGTTGGGGCAATGAGGCGTGGAAAAACGTAGAGTCTCCAACAGTGGCCACTACTAATTTTTTGTCGCTGAGGGCGACGCCCATGCCTAAGCCAATTGAAGACCCCATGTGAGTGATTATGTCTTGTTGATTTGTATTGACTCCTAGTGAGTAACAGCCTATGTCGCCCGACCAGACCACTTCTTTACCAACCGCGGCAATTCTCAGCGCGTAGAAAGTCCCCATGTGTGGACAACCGGGACACAACGAGGGACGTCGAGGTGGGGGTTCTGCCTCTGGTCTAAATACTTTAGAAATTCTATATTCTATTCCAAAAGCCTTGGCTAAACCTACGGCGGTCTTGGTAGTGTCTAACTCGCCGTATTTTGGAAAATAGCCGTCGAGTTTTCCATAGGTGTAAATGCCTAATGATCTAAGTTGTATTTCCACAACGGGCTCACCTTCTTCTACAACGACGGCTCTTTCTCCAACTATATCTCGAATCGTCGGGGGTACGGGGACAGACATCTCTAATTTTACAATTTTAATTTCTATATTTAATTTCTTTACAGCTTCTTTAACATAGTTATAAGCCACGCCGGCAGTTACTACAGATTTTTCTCCACTGCCCTCTACCTTTATAAACTTAGAAGAGATTTTTTCAACTTCTCTCCATTTTTCTAATAGAGCTTTTCTACGCTCTCTGGCATGTGCGGGGACTAAGGTAAATCTCTTAATGTCTTTATTAAAACTACCCCACTTGGGAGGAGAGGGCGGGTCTATATCCACAGGCGCCCTGACGTGACTTACTCTAGTTACGCTACGTATTAAAACTGGGTGTCTAAGCTCTTCGCTTAGCCTCATGCCGGCTTTAGCCAGATCATACGCATTTCTGGGGTCAGAAGGCTCTAGGACAGGTACGAAGCTCTGCAGGCCGTACCACCTAGTGTCTTGTTCATTTTGTGAAGAATGCATCGAGGGGTCGTCTGCTGATATGATTAAAAAACCCCCCTCTACACCTGTGTAGGCAGAGCTGTGTAGGGGGTCGGCTGCTACGTTTAGCCCTACGTGTTTCATAGCTGTTAAAGCCCTCGCGCCGGCCAACGCGGCGCCGTATGCGATTTCAAAAGCTGTCTTCTCATTGGCAGCCCAGTGGGTAAATCTATCTCTAAACTCCTCAAGGGTCTCTAAGATCTCTGTAGAGGGTGTTCCAGGATATGCAGTAGCCACAGCGACGCCTTCGCTTAAGGCGCCATACGCCAAGGCCTCGTTGCCGAGTAGTAACAATTTCACAAATAATTATATATATATAGTTTATAAAGTTTTCTATATCTATAAGACACAAGGCTTAAATATTTCATAAAGTGGATAGTTGGATGCGGTTTTGTCCAAAAGACGGGACTATATTAGTGCCTCAGAAAAAAGAAGACGTCACTGTGTTGAAATGTCCAAAGTGTGGATATGAAGTAAAACTTAGTGAAAAAGCGAAAGAGGCATATAGATACAAATCAGAAATTTCTGAAGAAAAAAAGAGAGGCGTAATGGTAGCAGAAGAGCGCAAAGTAGAATACGACCAAGAAGAGATAGAAGAATTGAGAAGACAGCTACTAGAAAATTTACAAGAAAGCGAAAAAGAAAGCGACTAATCAGCCTGGTTTAGGAATAATCATGTGTCATAAGCCGTCTATCATCATTAGTATTAGTTTAGCAAAGGATTTAAAGGCATGTAGTGTATAAGTCAATGGTTAGATACCTCAAGGCTGAGTTGATAAGTCTTATCGAAATGATTGACTCATATGGACAATTAGTGGGTGTTATGTTGATTGGAGCTGAGGAGTGGGGCGACAAGGCTGTCCCTATAATAATCGGGTCTGCAGAGACTTTGTCAATTAAGAGAGGGCTGGGAGAGGTAGACTTCCCCCGCCCCCTCAGCCACGATTTGTTTATAGAAGTATTAGAGGCACTAGGCGCCGCTGTGGAGAAAGTCACAATAGACGCCTTGGTGTCTACTACCTACACCGCCACTCTCTACATTAGAGATAGAGAGGGTAAGATACACTCTTTTGATGCAAGGCCAAGCGACGCCGTAGCCGTAGCTGTGAGAGTAAACGCGCCGATCTATATTTCAGAAAATTTAGAAAAATACGCAGAAGATATACGTAAATACATACCTCCACCCACAGGCAAAGTCACAGAGGAATAGTCTTCTCAATAATCTGTAGAGCCCTAATTACTTCGTCTAATGTATTTTTTAATGTCAATAAATCGCCAAGACTCTCCAGAGAGTAGCTGAGATAAATAGTTAGTTTCTCGTCTATACATGTGTATCTAATATCTAATCCAACGGGTAGATCCACGTCGTCGGGCATAATAGCATTAGCGTAGTCACAGCCCAGCGGAGTCTCTAACTTAATTTCAAGTTTTGTATACCCTCTCGAGGAGTTCTGCATACCTGGCCCTCTCGACATATATAACTAAAAATGTGGGAAATTCCAATACATAGCCGAAGTCTTCTAACTCGGCTTTTTTTAATTTAACACCTCGTGGCGCCACGATGGCGGCCACTCGCCCCCTCGGCGTGTCGAATCTCAATACAGCCGGTTTAGATAGTTTTAGATAATATGATATATAAGGCGCAATTTTAAATATATAAAATGGATTTGAAATAGCCACATCTCTATCTTTAATATTTTTTAAAACTGTATAGAAATTATCCATAAGATTAACTATATATTTATCTATGTCGTTTATAAAGCCAGCTAAAATCGCCTCAAAACCCACAGCGGCCTCAGCAGGCTTTACCGTAGGTGAGTAGAGCCTCACTGCTTTATCTACTACAGAGGTGTGAAACCCCTCGGCGGCGGCTGTCCCCAAGGCCCAGTCTAGTACAGCGATACTATCTTCTAAAGGCGGCGTTGTGGCTCGGCCAAATGCGCCAGGTACAATAGGAAGTGTAGAGTTCACAATTGCGTGGAGAGGCGGGCGTTGGTCAATGAAGGGGAACACAACTCTCAGCCTCTCATCTCCAATTAATAGCTCACTGGGAATTGGGCATTTATACTCACATAAATCTACACCCCAGCTATAGTGACCTATATAGAGCGCTTTCTTTACTTTGTCGTCTACTGGCGACAAAGTACTGAGAAGTACATACGTTAAGTAGCTTAAAGAGGTGAACTCAGTCTTATAGACAGAGTCGTCTACGCCCACTTCCCACTCGGTTATATACAGACCATTGCATTTAAATCCCATACAAAACCCACTCTCAGGCGGCCAGTCGACTATTGAAACATGCGCAGTCTCTCCAAATGTAGATATTATAGCATAGGCCGCTAAATAAGCGTCTACAGTCCTCCTGGTGTACACTACTAGTGGACTCTGTTCTAAATACTCTAGAACTCGATCTACATGGTTTATTATAAAGTTCCTAATATCCACGTTAAATACTTAAACTATTTATAAAGCCTAAGTGGCTAGATGAGACAGCGCCTGTGGGTTATATACAAAGTCTTGTGGCAATTTGCCGACGCGTTTGTAATATTTTACAAGTCTGTGTATTTTTGACTCCACTAACTGGAGCCCCCTCCTTGATGACATGTCTTTAGGATGTTCCTCTAGGTGTTTTCTAATTCTCAAAGCCCGTTTGATTAAATTTAATAGGTCTTCTGGCAAATCTTGTTTAATTCCTCTCTCTTCTAGTATTTTCGTAATTTTTTTACCAGTGACAGACTTGACGAGAGGTATTCCGTACTGGTCTCTTAAAATCAACCCGATTTGAGAGGGTTGAAATCCACGTCTTGCCAATTCTACTACTAATTGTTCAACTTCGTCGGGGGTGTAGTTGATCCAAGTGGGAACTGTGGGGTGTGCAGGTCTTGTAGATCTAGACCTCCCTTTTTTATGACGTGATCTATGTGGCACGTCGACAAACTTTTCATAGTTTAAAAACTTTTAACTATATTCAACTATGTCTCAACCTCCCCCTTGGATGTGGGACCTCCCCTTAATAAATTTATATAACGTGGACATAATTGGATTTATGTACGACGTGCCTTTTGTGGCCACCCCTGAGGTGGTGGTGAGAAGAATGTTACAACTGGCGAGAGTACAGCCGGGCGAGGTTTTATACGACTTGGGGTCTGGAGACGGGAGAATAGTAATAATCGCGGCTAAAGAATTCGGCGCAAGGTCTATCGGCGTCGAGATTAGAAAAGATCTATATGAACAATCTCTTGCCCGTATTAGAGACATGGGGTTGAGCAACAAAGCCTCTATAATAAACGCAAGTTTCTACGACGTGGATTTATCAAACGCCGACGTGGTGACTATGTATCTCCTCACTAGTATAAACGAGAGGCTGAGGCCGAAGTTAGAAAAGGAGTTACGCCCAGCCTCTAGAGTTGTTACACACGACTTCGAGGTCCCCGGCTGGAGGCCAGTGGTGATGGAAGAAGTTTATGAAGATTGGCGAAGTCATAAACTATTCCTATACAAAATACCGGGGAAAGAGATCCCGCTGCCGGGTAAGTCTGTGGTGATTGAAGACAAGTGGCTTAGACAAGTGGCGGAGCTCGTAGACGGGAATAGGTCACTTGAAGAAATTGCGATGAAGATGAACGTCACAGTTAGAAAAATTAGAGAGGCAATAGAAGAGTTACAAAAAATGGGGGCTGTGGAGGGGGTGAAAGTCATTAAATGAGAGAGGTAATAGAGCTCTATAGGAGAATTGGGGGTTTTCAAGCTCTACAAGTTGTTGAGGCATATGAAGTGTTGAGACAAGCCGTGTCCGAGGCAGATCTACGTTTTTTCTCATTCACAGCTAATTTAGTCGCCACAGGTCTTCGAGAAATTATCGCAGAGGCGGTGGGCAGAGGGCTTTTTAACGTCATAGTGACCACGGCGGGAGCGGTGGATCACGACATAGCGAAAGCAATGGGGGCACGTTATACACAAGGCTCTTTTGACTTAGACGACGTAGAGTTAGCGAGAGAGGGGTTGTATAGACTAGGCAATTTAATAATCAAAAAAGAAGAGTACGGCCCCCTCGTGGAGAAATTCATCCTAGACCTCTGCGATGAGCTACAAGGCGGCGAATGGTCAACAGCGGATTTGGCGAAATTAATAGGCTCAAAATTACCAGAAACCTCTATCCTCGGCGCGGCGGCGAGGGCGGGTGCGAGGGTGTTTATACCTGGGATTGTCGACGGGGCAGTTGGTACTGCATTATTGACGTGTAACGACGTCGCTAGGACTAAGAGAGGGGGGAGGAGAGTATATATAGATGTTTTAAAAGACGAGGCCGAGTTGAGGGATTTAGTCTACAGTAGTAGAAAAACTGCAGCTTTAATCACAGGCGGCGGGATTAGTAAACACCACGTAATTTGGTGGGCGCAGTTCCGCGGCGGTCTAGACTACGTAGTATATATCACAACTGCAGTCGAGTACGACGGCTCTCTCAGCGGAGCAAGGCCTAGAGAGGCCGTAAGTTGGGGGAAGGTAAAGCCAGATGCCAAAAAGGCCTTTGTCTATGCAGACGCCACGTTGGTGCTGCCTATATTACTTAGAGCTTTGTAGTTATGTCAATTGAGATTGTGTTAACTACCTTTTTCATAGGCGTAGCCCTGGGCCTCTGGTGGGTGCCATATCAAAAAAAAGTGGGGCTAACCTCTAGAGATATATATAAAGATTTAGAGGCTGTGCCCAGAGCCGGCGGGGTGATAGCTATGGTCGCCGCCACGGTGGGCTTTTTACTCACAGCGCCACACGTCCCCTATGCCTCAGCTGTAGCTGTTGTGGCCTTGGCGATTGGGCTTATTGGCCTAGTGGACGACGTTAGAGGCGTCAGTGAGTACGTAAGAGTTCTTTTCCCAGTGTTTTTAGCGTTGGTGGTGGTGAGAGCTATAGAAGAGGTGAGGTTGACTATTCCAGTGGTGGGGCTTTTCTACGGAGCCACGGGGTGGCTCTCTGCTTTGGCTATTCCAGTTATGACCAACGCCTTCAATATGTTAGATCCTGTCAATGGCTTTCTACCAGCTGCAAATATAATAATCGGCTTGACTTTAATAGGCGTCGCCGCCGTTAAGGGGACTTGGGACGCGGTGTATTTATTGGCCATACACACAGCAGCTTCAGCCGCCTTGTTTCTATATAATAAATACCCGGCGAGGACTTTCAACGGAAACGTGGGGAGTTACTACCTTGGCGCTAGTATATCCACCATAGCTGTGATATACGACCTAGTGCCGTATTTAATACTAACAGCCTTGCCTTTTGTAATAAATGGAGTCTTGATAATATTCTCCTCCGGTGGGATAAAGAGCAGAGAGAAAATACAGAGACCTACAGTGTTAAAAAACGGAGTGGTGTACCAAGTGTGCGACTCTCCAATTTTGTCGTTAGTTAGAGTAATTGTCTCAGAGCGGCCTATGACGGAGTTTGAGTTATTTAAGACACTGACGTCGTTAGTAGCCGTCGCTTCTATATTAACTATTGCCTTGGCGGCACTTTTAAAGACTTTAGGAGCTCCACTATGAAGAAGTCTTTTGTATTAGTGACTATAGGCTTTGTGACATTAGTCGTTTTGTTCATAACAGCTTGGCTAGGGCTGAAGGTTTTTAGAACTAGGCTAATTGATGGAGTTACAATAGGCGACGTGTTGTTAATAGCTTCTGTTTTTCTATACGGACTGTTTATATATACTATCGGTCTGTATTTTATACGTGTCAGTTGCAGAGATAGACGTCGAGACAATTAGATGTATACTTGGTGTCGACACTTGGGATTTTTGTACAAGACTTAAGAAATTGAAAAAAGAAATAGAGAGGCTAGAGGTGGAGATAGAGAAGATCTGGGCTAAAATAGCTCCATGAGGCGTCTATCTGTTGCAGTACTGGGGGTAGGCGGCGTTGGGAAGACTACCTATGTATTTAGACTCCTAGGCCTTTCAATAAAGCCGCGTGTTACGCTAAGGCCTGGCATCTACAGACTTTATTTAAGAGAGAGAGAGCTAGATCTCATAGACGTGCCTGGACAATTGGCGGTAGAGGTGGCGCGTAATTTTTCAAAAAGTTGGAGTTTTTACGTCGATTTAATGATATATATGTACGACGTGACAGATCAAACTACATTATACGCCATATCTGAACTACATAGCGCGTTGTTAGACAGAGGTATTACACCGTATAGAAGAGTTGTGTTAGTGGGGAATAAGAGAGACTTAGCAGATGAGCTGGGGGTGTTTGTCGAGGGCGACGAAATAGCAGAGGCAGTGGGGGCTTCTAAAATATATTATATATCTGCACATAGAGACAACGTCGAAATTTTATATAGGCCAATAGAAGAAAATATATGATTCCTCGCGACTATGTAATTGAAGGCATTAGATCAACGCCCTTTGTGGCTCTACTAGCCGAGTTTGAAGAACTCAAGCCTCCCGCCCGCCTTATACAATTTTTAAACTTCCTAGCCGAGATAGGCATATTACAGAAGAAAGGTGATAAGTATAAAGGCGGGAAGAGTCGTTTAGTAGAAGCCACGTCTCCAATTGCTCAAGCCGTCTCTGACATTTTTCAAAATGTTGTAATGCCCTATTTATCACTAGGGAGAAGAGCTGTAAGACTAAGTCCAGAGACTCAGAGGTCTTTGTATATATACACTACAATCTACCAAGCTCTACGAGTTGCCATCGTACAAGAGTTTCTAAACCCCGGGGGGTTGGCGGTAGTGGCGGGGTGGTTCCCCTGCGGCTTCTCCTCTGAGATTATGTCAATCGCAGGTAGAGATTTAGTTGTGGTGGAGGAGAGAGACGACTTAGTGGCGATAGAGGCGGACCGCCTGTCTCTCCTCCCACTGACCTCCGCTCCACTACAGAGCGAGTTAGCGCCGGCGAGTTTTTACGCATTTGAAATTTTAAACTTAGGCGAAGTTGAAACATTAGCTGAGAAATACGGTAAATTCAACACGGCGGTGGTCTGCGATAGACACGTTGATTTAAGTATTTTGAGAAAAATCGCCGGTGAAGTAATGTATATAGTAGTTAGAGACAGAGCGTTAGCCAACTTCAATAGGTTAGTATTAGAGAGTCTCGGACTCAGGCCGACGTCGGAAGAGAATATAAAGACGGTGGAGAAGTTTGATAGAGAAAAAATTGGCGACTTCGATATATATTTCTTAAGGTGAACAAGCGACTCCAGAGAGTATTGCCTCCACTGCCTCTACGAAGCCCAGTCCACTTGGGCTCTCTACCACAAGCCTAGCTGCTTTTTTAGCAGTAGCAGTGGCGTTCCCCACCGCGATGCCCCAGCCTACTTTAAGCATCTCAACATCTACGTCGCTGTCGCCAATAGTGGCGACTTGGTGGCAAACCACGCCGAGTTTTTCACAAAGCCACTGGACAGCCCTACCTTTGTCTACTCCCCGCGGTCTAATATGTATAGCGTAACCACTAGACTCCACTACGTATCCAGCCCCCAGTATGTTCTTTAAGACGTCCACAGCGTCTTTAGTAAGCGGCTTATATGCAAGGTCGTATTTACGACATCTATTCTGTGGACTAGGGGCCACTACTCCGGTGGATAGAACTAATTTATCTATCTGCGACATGTCGCCAGTACATAATTCATACACCTCACCGTCTAGGTAGACTATACATCCGCTTTCTGCTATAACGTCGTGGATGCCTAAATATCTAGCCACAGTCAAAGCGAAGTCTAATCCATTCGCAGTCGCTAACACAACGCGTATCCCCAAATCGCGTATTTTTCTTAAAGCGGCTAAGGCCTCAATAGAGAACTCGTAGGTGTTTCTACTAAGTGTTAAAGTCCCGTCTAGATCCACCACGAGGACTTTACACAACACGGCGTTGTATCACCTAATGTTTTATAAATAAATGCCTCTGGCACTACATCGACAAAAAATTTATAAATATGTGTATATTTTTCGCCCCGCCGTAGCTCAGCCCGGTTAGAGCGGCGGGCTGTTAACCACTTATGGAGAGACACCCGTAGGTCCCGGGTTCAAATCCCGGCGGCGGCGTTGTCTTCGACATCTGTAAACAGTAATTTGGCATATTCTGCCAAAGACTCTCTCAACCCCTTGTCCTCAAGCTGCAGCGCTGTGGCTAGTAACATTTGTGCAAGAATTGGCTTTCTCTCTCCGGGGTCTAGTGAATTTAATACACTAGCCGCGGCGGTTGAGACTAAAGACACGGCCTCGTCTACGTGAAGTTCTAGATTAGACAAAATCTCTAACACTTTCTCTTCAGTTTTGTAAAGAGTGTATATAGTGGTCAACATTAAAAAGTCGGCTTCTGAAATCCCCAATCTCTCTGCCCAGTTATGTATTTTTTCCGGATCCTCAGACATGTACTTAAGAAATACTTCAAGCTCACGACGTGGGATATTAAACATATTCTCAGCGTCTGCGATAAATTTCTCTCTCCAACTCATGGCATATACAAGATAGATATAAATAATAAACTATAGAAGTATGTGTTTTCAAAATCAGGCGTGGGCTGGGTCTATGACGGATTTTTCGGCGTTGACGTATCTGAAGACGCCGAGGTCGATATAGTTCTCGTTACACACCACCACAGGCGCCACGTCGCCGGTGCGAGAAAAGCTAAGAAAGTGGTGATAAATCAAATCGAATATGGAATGGCCACTGACTACAATAGAGCTCTTAGGTATACTGAATTGATGTTGAAAAGAGCCGGTGCTCCTAAAGACGCGAAAGTTAACATATCCGTGGGGCCCTTCAGCGGAGTGGTGTATAGATTCACAGCCGGCTGGGTCGACTTGGGGGATTTGTCAGTGAGAGTAATTCCATGTGGGTCACATACATGGGGCCATACGTGCTACGGTTTGGAAAATGTAATATTCGTTGGGGACTTAGACAGTTGGATCGTTAGCGTCAATACTTTAATCAATGTCATGTCTTCTCTCAAAAGTCTTAAAAACTATATGGCTTATACAAGTAGAGGCGAGAGAATAGAACTAAGTGAATACATCTCTAAAGTTGAGTATAATTTTAAAAAACTATTAGCTGCATATATTGAATGCATAGGCGAGAAAACCCCCTACGAAATAGCGAGATGTGTAAGAGGAGACGGAGACGTCCTTAGACTATCTGAAGAAGGTATAGCATTTGTGAAATACCTAGCAGAAAACGGATATGTAAAAATTGTGGCGTCTTCTCCCTACTTAGTCAAGCCCAGTAGATAAAGCGCTTTGTCTATTTCACATTTAAAAAAGTGGCTGGGATTAAGTACATCGTCGCTTGAGCCGAGGCCTTCTACATAGGGGCAGTTGGCAGTTAGTATATTAGCGACGTAAGTCTCTGCGTGGGGTAACACCACTGCATATAAGGCGTCACATTTTATATAGTCTATATGCCACCGCCGCCTCTTTGGGCGGTTGATATGGCGTAGAACTCTCTTTATACAACTACGTCCACAAGACCCAACGTAAATATAGACTCCTTCTGGAATAAAAAATTTAGAAGACTGCGTCTCTACTACGTGTTGAGGACATCTAAACACTACTAAGTAGGAGTTGGTGATGAGCCGATGGCTGTCGTTAGTCATGACGAAGAAATTCGGCGGGTGCTGAGTCTTCTCTTCACTCTTTCCACAATTTTAGACAACTCATCGCCGGCTCTCCCTTTGATAAATATATCTACTAAAGGCGTCAATGCGCTCTCTTGTATATTTATCTCTACTAAAACTGCTCCGTTCGACTTAGCTATTTGTGGAATCAACGCGGCGGGGTACACAACTCCAGAAGTTCCAATTATCAACACTAAGTCTGAAGATACGGCGAGTTCTACAGCTCTTCTCCATGCCTCCGCCGGGAGAGATTCGCCAAACCACACTACGTCTGGTCTCAACAACCCGCCGCATTTTTCACAGACGGGGGCGTCTACCTCGACGGGACTATTGAGTTGATACACAACGCCGCATTTAGTACACCTCGCCCTCCACAACGAACCATGTAGCTCTATAATATTAACACTCCCAGCTCTTTGATGTAGTCCATCTACGTTTTGAGTCACCACGGCCTTCACTATTCCCATTCTCTCCAACTCAGCCACGGCGTAGTGGGCGGCGTTGGGCTTGGCGTTATAAACAATTTTTTGACGCCAACGGTACCAACTCCACACAAGTGTGGGATTGTTGAAGAACGCCTGTGGCGTGGCTAAATCTTCAGGTCTATAATTCTCCCATAGGCCTCCCGCCCCTCTAAAAGTAGGGACGCCGCTCTCAGCAGAAATACCGGCGCCGGTAAATACTATACAATGGCGCGAAGTTAATAATAAATCTTCCATATATAGTAATGCTTTAAAGAATTTTAAATGATGAGCCAGGCGAGTATGAAATGTGACGAGGCACGACCTCCTCTGAAGTGAGTTACTTTTTTATAGACAGCACCAATTAAACCCATGCAGAAATTTATCTTGGCGCTACTTCTCATAGTTGCCGCCGCTGCGGCCTTTGTACAGATCTACACAATTGAGATTAGGACTGCGGAGATCAACGCTTTAGCTGCAAGTCCAACCGGCGGCGCCGTGTTGCCGATTGAGATAAAACTTATTACTCCCGGCGACGGCAGAGTGTACGTCGCCGGCGTCCCCGAGGCCGGTCAAGGCTTCGGCCCCTCTGGACAAGTGGCGTTGTATGTGGCGTCTCGTCTATCGAATAAGACATATTCAAACTACACGGCACTACTTAGAGTAATAGCAAGCGATGCGCAAGTGGGGGGCCCCTCGGCCAGTGGATATATCACAGTTGCGCTATATGCATTGATGAACAACTTAGAGTTGAGAGATGACACAGCAATGACTGGGATAATTCTACCAGACGGCCTCATAGGACCAGTGGGGGGAGTACAGCAAAAAGTCACCGCGGCGGCTCGGAAGGGTATTAAAAATGTATTAGTACCACTTGGACAAGCGCCTACAGGCGTGTCAGGCGTCCGCGTGATTGAAATAACGAGTGTAGAAGACGCAATATACTACTTAACGGGTGTAAGGCCGCCAACACTGCAATATTCTAAAATTGACGACAGAGTATTTAAAGAAATTAGTCTTAATCTATTCACCGCTGTCTATAGTCTATACAATAGAACAGTAAGAACTGGATATGTAGACACGGCACAGATAGAGGAGTTAAAGAGAAAAGACGCTTACTACACAGCGGCGTCGTTGATATACCAAGGCCTTGTTAATTATTACACACAACAAGCTAGCGCAAGGAGGTCTCTACGCCAGTCTATGTATGAAGAAGCGTTGAAGATGGCTAGAGAAGCCGAGAGTCAATTAGAGAAAATTCCTCTTACTGTAAACAATATAGATTTAGTAGTGGCTAGTTACACAAGGATCTACCAAGTCTATCTACAGGCGAATTTAACTTCTCCAGAGGTAGGCACTATGTACGCCAGGGCTCTTACGCTAAGGCCTTGGGTAGATGAGGCAAAGAGAATGGCCTATGGCATGGCTGTGGACGAGTCTGGACTAGAGGAAGTGGCTAGGTTGTATTTAGACTACGCTAAGGCTATGTATGCATATCTCTCTACCACATATGGGATATCTCTCACTGACTACTCTAACGCCATTCAGATCGCAGAAGATCTATACAAGAAGGGGCGTTATATTGCTGCGATTGCGAATTCAATAGAGATTATTGCAACTACGGCGGCTGCATTAATGAGAGGCGCTGTTGATAGATACTTAGAGCCAGCGCGCGAGAGGGCTTTGAGAAATATGGCATACGCAGCTGCTTGTGGATATCCCAACACTTTGCCTTTGAGTTATTTACAATTTGGAGACTACTATAGTAGACAAAATCCAAACAACGCCCTTGTATATTACATCATGGCCTCTACGTACTCCACAGCTATGAGAGACCTAGCTTGTAGAGGGTCGGGTGTAGTCTATCCAGAATTTTTTGCAAGAGGTGAGGTTGATGTACAAAACGTTGCGATTGGGGAGGAAAAAACAAGTGATGAAAAAAGTGTGTGGTTACCTATCCTACTGTCTCTTTTAGCCGCCTTAGCTTTAATCTACGCCTCTAGACAGTAACTACGTATTTTTCCTGCCTCTTCTTTGTTGTTTTATTTTTACCACTTTTTGGGAGTAGGGCTAGTATAAAGAACGCCAGCGGCACTAAATACTCCCAGTATGGTGCGTATACAAAAATAGCGGCGACTACTCTCTCTGCTATATCTCCATTTATCAACACAGCTGGTATCGACAGAAGCACTAAGCCAGCCATAGCTACTCCCGTGAGGACTCTGTCTCTTACTCTTCTCAAAGCCAAGGCGGCGACGATAGCCAAGACGACTAATGCAATAAGGCCTACCATATGGGCGCCGACTTAATCGATTATATCTATATCATTTATAATAACGCCTGTGTTTAAATACATAAAAACAAGACTCCGCGGCGTCGTTGCTCTATGGAATTGTTTAAATACTTTTACAAAATATATGCCGTGTGGCTGCTACCTCTGTCTAGAGACGAATCTATTAACGCAATTAAAAGAGCGTATAGCATAGCACAGGAGTACGCCAAGAAGCTAGGTGGAAGAATTGAAACTATTCAGCCAAAGCATATATATAGAGACGACAAATTTGGCTACTATCTACAGTTAGGGAGAATTACAGTAAATCTACCGCCCGCCTCTGTTTTTATTATATGGGGTTTTTACAACTCTGACGAGTACTTTGATTTCGTGAGATTTATACACGACGGCCGCGTCTATGAGTGGTTTGTAGAGCCTATATCGTACTACCCAGAGAGAGTCGGAGTTTGGGTCGACGAGCCTTTAATCTTCAGAGAGACCTTGTACATAGATGTCCACATAACTACATCTGAAGAGCGAGACAGAGCCTACGGCTGGCCACTAGGCTATTACGTAGCGCCTCTACAGCCGCCTCAAGAGGTGAGACAGACGAAGAAGCCGAGGCGCGGCGTGGAGAAGAAGAGGTAAGGAAAAGGTCCTACTCGGCGTAAATAATTGAATCTTCTATAAGACCTAGGCGGCGTAGGTCCCCCCACCTCTTAAGACAAATTGTTTTTCAACCCCCTAGTTAAAACTTAACTTGTGAGTATATGCTTTTAAAACTTTGTAATAAAGTTAATCTACGTGATCCCAGCTGTGACTTACATCAGGGTGTCCACTGAGGGGCAGGACCCTGAGAATCAGAGGGAGTATTTAGAGAAGTGGGCAGCCGCCAGGGGCGTCTCTATTTTGAAACACTTTGTGGACCACGGCGTGTCTGGGGCGACGCCGCCTTGGGAGAGGCCTGCGTTTAAGAACTTGGTGGCTGAGGTTGAGGCCATGGACCCCAAGCCGAAGGTCCTACTTGTCTACGAAGTGTCTAGGCTTGTGAGGTCCTTCGCCGAGTTGTTCAAACTCCTGGAGGTGGTGGAGGACAGGCTGGGGCTGGCGGTGGTGTCTGCCAGTGAGAAAGAGGCGGCGCTGCAGAGCCTAGACGGTGTGTATAGACAATTCCTCAGGGCGGTGCTTGCCTTCGTGGCGGCGATGGAGCGGGAGTTTATTAGACAGAGGACTAAGACGGCGATGGAGAGGGCACGGGCGAGGGGCGCTATCTACAACGTAGCTGAGAGACGCGTCGACTTGTTACACACTGTGGCTGAGATGTATAAGACGGGGCACTCGCTTGGCGAGATCTCCCGCGCCCTGGGGCTGTCTATGTACGAAGTCAGGCGCCTCCTATCGCACGCAGGCATATACAGGCCCACACCCACAACATGCCCCAGGTGCTTCTCAAAGATGAAGCTAGTGGAGAGGAGTGTAAAAATTGTCGACGGCCGCTACGTAGTCACTGAGAGGCTCTACTGCCCAAACTGCGGCTTTGAAGAAAACAGAGCTTAACAATCAGCTCTTAAAGGATTCTTCACACATCTGCGAGGTGAAGCTACTTCATCAATTTTTTGATATTGACATATTTTAAAACTTTAACAAATCTTTTCAATATATTTACCGATGTCGAAACCTCTTCTCTTAAATTCTCTATAATCCTCATACCGGCTCCACGGGTATGAGATCCATACCCACTCCTCTATCTTCTCCACATAGTAATCAGGTAGATACATACTTGTAGTCTTTAGGTGTATTACGGCGGTTTTTATCTCGGCGGCGCCAATAATCTCTAATAGATTCTTCGTCACAGACAATGTGTGGCCTGTGTCTGCCACTTCGTCTACTACTAATACTCTCTTATCTTGCACGACTCCTGGCTCTATGCCGTGGTACAGCACTGGCCTCTCGGCTCTTCTCTGCGCTAAGCCCCAGTACTTCACCCCCACAGTGACGACATCGTCGACGCCTAATACGTCGCTTAGAACTCTAGCCGGCACTAATCCCCCTCGTGAAATTGCTATAACTACGTCGGGAGAGAAGCCCGAAGTTTGGACTTTTTTTGCAAGTTTTTCACTCAACTCAATTCCTTCTGCCCATGATATAAACCTCACTTTTACGCCGCCTATTTCTACTGTGTGCATATACACTTGGTGTATGAGGGTTTTAAAGAGTTTCAGCGCCCGCCACTGAAGGGCAGGCTTTCGCCATCGCTGCCGCGTGGGTTCAACTCGTCACTGATAGAATTCAATCTCACTTATTTAAATTTGTACATTAAATTTAAGGTGCCTAAAATAATTGTCGCAACGGGGGGCGTCATGTCTGGAGTTGGAAAGGGGGTTGTTGTGGCAAGTATAGGTAGAATTTTAAGGGCTAGGGGGTTTACAGTAAACGCAGTGAAGATAGATCCCTATATAAACGTAGACGCCGGCACTATGAACCCATACGCCCACGGCGAGGTCTATGTGACATATGATGGTGGCGAAACAGACTTAGACATTGGACACTATGAAAGATTTCTAGACGTGGAGCTATCCCGGCGGAATAACATCACGTCTGGCCAGATATATCTCACTGTCATTGAGAAAGAGAGGAGGGGGGACTACCTAGGCCAGACTGTACAGCTCATCCCCCACGTCACAGACGAGATAAAGAGGAGGATTGTAGAGGCCGCAGGTGGGCACGACGTCACGTTAGTAGAGATTGGAGGGACAGTTGGCGATTATGAACAACTTCCTTTTTTAGAAGCCGTGAGACAACTTAGACTAGAGCTTGGCGACGACGTGGTCTTTATCCACGTGGCGTGGGTTCCCTTGTTGAAGACCACAGGCGAGTTTAAGACAAAGCCGCTGCAGCACAGCGTCGCCGAGTTGAGAAGATACGGCATTCAGCCAGATGCCGTTGTTGTTAGATCTGAGAAGCCGATTGATGTCTCTTCCCGTAGGAAAATCGCGTTGTTTGCACATGTGTCACTTAATGCAATTTTCAACTCTTTTGACGTAGACACAATTTACAGAGTGCCTATGGAGTTAGAACGGCAGGGCATGGGCGACTTTTTGATAAAACGCCTAGGTCTCTCTGCGCACCCGCCTGACTATAGAGAGTGGGAGTCCTTTTTACAAAAACTGACGTCGCCGAGATTCAAAGTGTCGGTGGGGATGTGTGGAAAATATGTAGAGCTGAGAGACGCCTATCTCAGTATTGTAGAGGCTATTAGACACGCCGCCGCGGCCTTAGATATAAAACCAGAGTTTATTTGGATAAACTCTGTAGAGGTGGAAAAAGACCCCGATGTACTTAATAGACTAGAGGTAGACGCCGTAGTGGTCTTGCCAGGTTTTGGGAAGAGAGGGACTGAGGGCATGATTGAGTGTATTAGACATGCTAGGGTAGAGAAGATCCCATTTCTTGGCATCTGTTTTGGAATGCAACTTGCAGTTGTTGAGTTTTCTAGAAACGTAGTCGGCCTCAAAGAGGCGAACTCAACAGAGCTTGAGCCAGAGACCCCACACCCCGTAGTCCACCTGGCCCCGGAGCAGCGGGGAGTTGACGTAGTGGGTGGTAGTATGATCTTAGGCAATAGAGAGATAGAGATAGTGGAGTCTACACTGGCGCATTCTCTCTACGGAGTCTCGAAAATTGTAGAACGACATAGGCATAGATATGAAGTAAATTTAGAATATCTCCCCACGTTAACGGAGAGGGGTCTTGTGGTGTCGGGTTGGAGGAGAGATGTAAAAAGAGTTGAAATAGTGGAGCTGCCAGACCACCCGTTCTTCATAGCTACACAATTTCACCCAGAGTTTAGATCTAGACCCACAAAGCCCAGGCCACTATTTTTAGGATTGTTAAAAACGGCTTTGAGTATTAAGAACTAATTCTCCACATTTCAACTCTCTTGGCGTAGTTGTAGGCGTATGTAGAAGCGGTTAATACCACCAAGCCGCCGACCAAAGCCGCAATACCTGTGGCGAATATATCGCCAAAAAATACATAAATCGCAATTGGTATAGCTACTGCAGGCTCGAGAGCGACTAACATCAATACGTACCCTATGTATTGCATAGCTAATGGCGCCTTGGCCGGACCGCTTTCTAGATTACCTGCCTCGTACCTCATTTCTTTATATGGCGTCGGCCTCCTAGGCGCTAGCAACATCGCGATGTATATAACGTCTACTGTTAAGACAAATAGTAAGATGTATACCAAAGCCACTACTACGCTGTCCTCCATGAGAAAACATCTTAATTAATTTATAACAATTGCCATGATTGATTTAACTTTCGCAATTATTTCAGCAATTGCCTACGGCGTGGCTCCTATTTTTTACAAACCTGCTCTTCAATGCACGACGCAATTGAGAGCTATGTCGGTGTTTTCAACTTATTCAATACTACTCGGCTTGTTGCTGCCATGGAAGACTTTAGATATCGATGGAGTACTTTACGCAATTGTCGCCGGCTCAATAGGAGGCGTATTTGGGTCGTGGTTGTATCTAACATCTATAAAAATAGGGGGGGCAGCCGTGGGGAATATAAGCAGCTCTATGTATATTGTACTACTGCCTCTACTCTCTGGGAAGTGGTGGCTGTGGCCGAGCGCCGGACTTGTACTACTGGGCATCGCCACAGCGGCTTTTCATAGAGATGGAGAGCTACGCGGCGCTCTATTTGGAGTCTCTGCGGCGGTGGTGTGGTCGTTTTCAATTATGCTATATGCACACGCCGTAGACAAGTTGGGGGTGGGAGGCGCCCTCTTTATTAGAGGAATAACTGTGTTTACACTATCTACTCTATTGGGACTCCGGGGGAGAATTTGTAAATTAAGGAGGTTGATAGGCGGCGGCTTCCTCGACACATTTATAGGCTTCGGCAGCTATACTTATGCCATCTCGCAGGGGGACTATGTAAGAAGCACTATTGTAGTATCTACATATCCACTACTGACTTCTATTTTAGAAAAACCTTTGAGATTTAGAAAAGTGCTAGGCGCCGCCATCGCCTTCCTCGGCGTTTTGTATATATTTATAGTATAGGTAATTTACAAAGCGTGAAAATTATTGTGACGAACGACGACGGTCCACACACGCCGTTACTAAAACCATTGTTAGAGGCGCTTAGCTCTCAAGGACATGACTTAATAGTTGTAGTCCCTGAAAGGCCTAGATCCGCCGCGGGCCTGGCGAGGACATACCACAAGCCTTTGAGAATTAAAAAACTAGGGGATATATACGTCATAAACGGCTACCCCGCCGACGCGGTATTTCTAGCTTTAAAATTAATAGCGCCGGACGCAGAATTAGTATTCTCTGGCGTCAACGTGGGGGAGAACATCGGAGTAGAGGCCACGTATGGCAGCGGCACAGTGGGGGCCGCTATACAAGGGGGCGTGATGGGGATAAGGTCTATAGCCATGTCTATGGAGTTGGGCGGTGATTTAGACGTAGTGAAAAAAGTGGCGGCGGCTGCAGTAGACGTAGTAAACCACGGCTTAGGCGAGGCGTTTACAATAAGTATAAACATCCCAAGAGAGTGGAGAGGCGTAGTGTATTGTGCAAAAAGGCTGGCTAAGTCAGTATATAGAGAAGAGTTGTACGAGGGGCGAGACCCAAGAGACGATAAATTCTACTGGCGGTGGGGCCCGAGGAGAGAAGTCTTTGAGCCAGATACAGACGCCTACTATTTCTATATACAACGTGGAGTCACTGTAGTGGGCATATCTGACAGAGGACTAGCTGACGTCGGCGCCTACGGCAGAGCGTTGGCAGAGCGCCTCGGGGTAAAACAAATAAATTGTTAACTCCACAGCTCTATGGACGTTGTAAAGACAATGAGGTATAAATTTGTCAGATACTGTGTCAATAAAGCCTATGCAGAGATGAATTTACAAGGAGTGCCGGCGGAGGTCATAAACTTGTTCGACGACGTTGTGTCACAGATTAGAGAATTAGAGAAATATTTCACCTCTATTGAATCTATAATTAAAACACTTAGAGTAGATATTCCAGATAAATT
>JAWBJM010000020.1:0-25404 GCA_038832545.1 Pyrobaculum sp. | reverse complement strand
GGTGGGATTCGAACCCACGACCTACGGCTATCTCCAGCGGCGCCGTAGGAGGCCGCCGCTCTATCCTGACTGAGCTACGGGCCCCTAGGCTGTTATTTGGGAGTGATTTTTAAGCTTTTCATAAAACACCTCTACGTTCTACATAACGGCCAGACGCTCTTATTCTCGACACCTCTCTCTCTACCACATCTGCTCTACTCCCCATCTCCTCTCTATAGCCAGTCCAAAACATCTCCTTAAATTTCTCCGCCCTTTGCCCATAGACGTCTAACGACCTCAACAAGACGTTTATATCTCTGGCGTAGAAAGCTGCAGTCTTCCTACCCCACCCCTTTCTCAACTCCCCTAGGCCGAAGTCTATGAAGTATAGATCGTCTCTTAATAGAATTATATTCGTTAACGCCAAGTCGCCGTGTATAAGACCTGCTTTGTGTAATCTTCCCACTAATACTCCAACTTCCACTAGGCGTTTATATTCCCTATCTAATACGTCTCGTAGATTATGACCTTCTATATATTCCATAATTATATGGGCATCTTCAGGACTGAAAAAGTAGACAGCGGGGACTTTGATGCCGGCGGTATGTGCAATATACATATTCCTCACTTCGTTAATTGTACGCCTTTTTCTAATTTGGTAGTCTAATTGGGGATCTCTATATCTCTTAGGCTTTCTCCACTTAAGCACCGCCTTTAAGCCAAACCACTGGATTAGATACAACTCGGCCTCAGCCCCCTTGGCTATTAAGTCCACGTCCCCCCTTTTTTAAGTTTTTATAAAACTAAGTAGGGTTTTATATGTCTTGGATGTTCTATAGGCCAGACGCCGTCGCCGTGTGGAGAGAGCCTGTAGTTAGAGAGAGACTTAGTTGGTACTACGCCGTCATGCGCGATGTAGCACCTGCGAAATTTCACATAGCGGCTAGAGTCGAGGCGCCAGTTGACTACGCCATGTTTGAAGATAGAGAGTTGTGGAAACTACACGACGAATTGAGTAGAGCAGCGGACGTGGAGTGGAGAACTCAGAGAGAAAAGCCGGACCTCTCTATTTTAAAAAAGGCTTTGCCCCCCGCCTCTCTTCTAGATATAAAGATCGAACTCGCCAAGAGGCAGTTAAAGAGGTGTTATCTATGCGAAAGGAGGTGCGGCGTAGATAGAACAGAGAGAGCTGGCGCTTGTCTTTTAGACAAGAATGCTAGAGTGGCGAGTTTTTTCCACCACCTAGGCGAAGAGGCCCCGCTTGTCCCCTCCGGCACGATATTTTTCTCAGGCTGTAACTTCCGTTGTGTCTACTGTCAAAATTGGGATATTTCACAACACCCAGAGGCTGGAGTAGAGGTGACGGCAGAGGCGCTTGCAGTGGTGCAAATTAGGCTTAGGCATGAGGGGGCGCGTAATATAAATTGGGTTGGAGGAGAGCCTACTCCTAACATACCCACAATATTGGAATCGTTAAAAATTTTAGCCACGAGGGGGGTCAACGTGCCGCAGCTGTGGAATTCAAATATGTATCTAACTCCAGAGGCTCTTTCATTAATTCTACATGTAATAGACATATGGCTACCAGATTTTAAATATGGCAGTAATACATGCGCATTGAAATACTCCGTAGCGCCTAGATATTGGGAAGTCACGACGAGAAACTTTATAACAATTTGTAAAAGAGGCGAAGACATAATAGTCCGACACTTAGTACTGCCAGGCCATGTGGAGTGTTGCACAAAACCTGTCTTAAAATGGCTCTCAGAGAATTGTAGACACGCTCTTGTAAATATTATGGATCAATACAGACCGGAATATCTTGTTAACAAATTGGAGAAGTACAAAGAGTTAAGAAGGAGAGTCACAAAGAGAGAGTTAGAAACTGCTTACAGCTTAGCAGACCAGTTTGGACTCGCTTGGAGAGAAGTTACTAAGTAGCTCTAATTGTATAGATTCGCGTCGACATGTCTAACTTTACGTCTACTTTTCCAGTTAGTATTAAAAACGCTGGGATGTAGGGACTTTCTTCAATTTTTCTACGGTGTTGTGGATCTCTCAACGCCTTTACCCATATGTCATGGACATTGGACTGAGGCGCTAGTTTAAGCGCTCTTTCTATTACTTTAGTCGTGGTTTTGACACACTTTGTCTTTGGACAATCCCGGCCCGCGGCGACTACTTTAGTTGAGTAATATAGTAGAGATATAGTAATGCCGAGATTTGTCACAGGGTCTCTGAACAATATAACAGAACGATTTCTCCAATTTGAGACTACATGCCAAATCCGCTGCGACACAATGTCTAAATCGTCGATGTCTAATACGCCACTGCGTATTATTCTGTCGGCTATTTCTTCTTCGTCATCTCCTTTTACAGAAAGTGATCTTAATTTCACCACTATGTCGTAGTCGCGGCCGTCTTTCCCACCGCCTAAGACGCTAGAGCTTAAAGACTCAATAGGCTTCCCACCTGTCGTTATTTTCTCAAACCCCTCTATCTTAGAACAACTATACATAGAAACTGATGTAGAGCTTCCACTAACCGTACTCTTGACTAGGGGAGGGCCCGCAACCCAACACTCTCTATCTCCGACAAACTTATAGACCGATGTATAAAGTCTAGGGATATACCTCACGTCAATGTTATAATTGTCTATGGCGTCTAATACAACTAATTTGTTAAACACTGGACCTGACGTAACTATAGATAATTTCGCCACACGGGCAAGCGCCAGTGCCCCATACCCACCAAGCGGCGACGAAATGGCCATGATTTGTCTCGGCCTTAGTGATTCAATACACTCTGCCAACGAAGTGCACAACATACCTTTTAATATATGCAATTTTTTAAATTATAATGCACCCCGCCGATTTAGATATTGTGCATATATCTGACAGCCGCCCCCGCCGTTGTGGCAGTATTTTTCTAACTGCGTCTTTCTCATACGCCATTCTTCCGGCGGCATTAATACACACCTAGGCCCATCTGCAGTAGGTCTATACATTACACAACGCATAGATCTACTTCAATAGATTGCTTTAATATATTGAAGTTTTTTCACAAGTGGAGTGCGACGCAGTTGTCAACTATCTTGCTGAGAGAAGTATTTCCAATATTCGTAAAAGGCTAGACTTAATAATAGCTCAGATAAACTCTCTACAAATTGGATTTTGGTGCCCACGTGAGGAGTATCCCACATTTGACGATATAGAGGATGTAAGAAAAACTCTAGACCTTGACTCAATAGATATATTAATAGTGGTTTCGTATAGACCGTATATTTTAATAGACTATCTAAATTCATTGATTGAAAGAGCGTTTCGATGGTATGGAATTAAGCTAGGTGTAAAACTCTTAGGTGTCAGCTCTGTAGAGCTTGAGACAGGTCTAGAAGACGCCCTAGGCCGGGCGATGGTAGAAAAACCGCATAAGTTAGGCGTAGAGACCGAGACGGAGCATAGGTGTCCACAGTGTGGAAAAGACTCCCTCAAGCTCTATAGAAGTGAGAAGTATTTCTCTAGAAAGTACAGAGGTAGAGTTGTGGAGAGTGTGTTTGGATGTAAATACTGTAGCTTTAGAGTAAGAAGAGTTGAACTATTGGATTAGCTCAGCCTCAGGATCTATTGTTTTGACTACTTTATCCAAGAATTGAGGCAGTTGGCCTTTGTCTAATCTCTCTTTAACTACTACTACAGCAGCCTCTCTATGGCCCCCGCCCTCTCCGAATTTTTTTACTACATGGGATATATCCACTCCCCTGGACCTTAGAATGATATACACGCCGTTTTTTTTCTTTGAGGCAACTAAAGCAATTCTACAACCTGCGGCTATGAGCATAGCCGCTAGGTCAGATTCATGTGCACTAACATATGATGTACATATCACCCCTAGAGAAGATCTATATATTTGGACCCGCTGCATGCCTTTAAGTAATGCAATCACGACGTCAAATCTCCTCTCGCCGTTGTCTTTTACTATATCTCCAAGAGTTCCCCCCGATTTTTTCAATAGTTTAGACAAAATATTTAACGTGTCGGCATCCGCTTTTTTTAACTTCACGGTGTCTGTATATATCCCCAAGACGGCAAGAGCGGCGACGTCTTGAGGTATTTCTACGCCGGCCTCTTCCGCCAAGGCCACAGCAATTTCTGTACAGCTAGGCCTCTCCTCTATTAACCCAGGCGTGTTATCTCCCACCGCGTGGTGATCTATTTTGAAAAATTTCTTATCTATCCTCGGCACTTGGTGTAACGACGCGACGTCGACTAAGATGTAAAGCTCGGCGTCTTTCGGCATTTCTTCTACACAATTTCCAAGAGGCGAGCCCTCTGGACACACAATAGCCAATACCTCAACGCCGAGTTTGTTTAATACTAGTTTTAAAACATTTGCACATGCCAAAGCGTCTGCGTCTGCCCTCCTGTGGGTTATAATCGCGACTTTTCTAGCTCCGCCTAGTAGATCTACTAACTTTTCCAACATTTCTCTATATGTTTATTATCCAAAGGCCACCCTTTTTCTTTTATAACGTCTGCTAGACACACGCCGAAGTCTGCAGCTTCGTCAACGACTTTTTTAAGATATTCTTCGTCTACTAAAACACTTGCGTCTACATTTACTTCTACCTCGACGCCTTTGTCAGAAAAAGAGACGTAGACTGTGACGTATTTAGCCGCGTCGCCGAGTCTTTGAGAGATTAAATCAACGACTTTTAAAGAAATAAACTCGTTTATTTCACTCATTAATTACTATCCTCCGCCTTTAGCTACCTCCTGGCCTCCTCCTCTTAGCTTTGCAAGTTCTTTATTTATCTCATCTCTAAGCTTCTCGATCTGTTCTCTTAACATAGACTCTTGACGCGTCAATGTCTTCACATGGAGTTCCAACAACTCTTTTCTATCTCTCAACTCTTGTAATGCTATTTCTTTATTCTGTTGAATTAAGAAATTACCCACTGATTTGAAAATTTTCGCCTCCTGCGGCAGTTTTTCAATCTCTGCTATTGCCTTCTCTACTTCTCTAAGCTCTGCCTCGTACTGTTGTTTTCTTAACAAGACATTCTGTAACTGTGCTTGGGCCTGGTTAAATCTATTGGCCAAGTCTTGTAGAGATGGTGGGACTTGTGCCATTATGAGTCTTAATGCCTCTATTATATAAACATTTCAAGAGACTTTATAGACTCGGCGATGTAGATTGTTCTAAATATAGTATGTGTCAAAGAACGTAGACTAGACGCATCGTTAGCAACTACTACCACTTTCCCATTCTCTACATACAGCCTCCCCCGTGGGAAACGCACCTCTTGTTCTAAAATTTTAAAAATCCTTAAAATAAACTCATCATTTACATTTAGTATCAATTTATACATATCTATATATGATTTTTTTAATTTTTAATAAAGACGCCCTTGGCCCAAAGTCTCGTCCCAAAATCTCGACGAAATAGCCTTCTCTTGGTCTAATGTGTATAATTGTATCGAAAGTGCCCTTTACATGGTTTAAATCATATATAAGCGGATACTTAAAGACTTCAGATAATATCTCGCCGAGCTCTCCGCCGGCTGTGTCTACAATCACTGCGTTTTTTGCAGGCGCTCTACGCGTTGTATACACCGGCAACTCTCTCCGCGTCTTTATGCCAGAGATTATTATCATATACGGCTTCCACCTCCTTTTCTGAACTTCATAAAAAACTATGGCAGACGGCATACCTCTACGGTCCCATATAAACATAATATGTTCAGCTTCGTATCTCACGGCCTCTTCTAAAACCGTAATGAACGACTTCTTGCCTCTTACAATTTTACACGTATTTGGAAAAGAATTTACTAAATCATTAATCAACTCCAGCGTTTTTTTAGATGGGTGTCGAGACGTGGTTATTACTACTTGGCACTTTCTCTCCATTTAGCTTTCTGCGCCTCTACTTCTTTCAACTCCTCTGGGGCTAGCGCTTTACCCATTATAGTCTGTGGACTCCACGCGCCCCCTGCAAATGTAAACTCACATTTAGGACATCTCCAAATGCCAAATCCAAGTCTTTCTAATCTCACTAAAGAGCGGCAGCTGGGGCATCTATGTTTACCCCGCTGTTTTACTTCAATCACTGTGATTTTACGACGTAGACCCATTCCATATCTAGCTCCGTATCTTCCCGCAGGCCCAACGATTTTAGTATGGCTAAAAGGCATACGCTACTCGTTCTAGAGCTTTAAAAACTTTACCCCAAGACTTTTTTTAAAGCTGTGTAAAAGTACTCTCTCCCTCTTAAGGCTAGGCTAAGCGCGTTTTCTAACTCGCCAGGCGTGAATGAACCTAATGTCTTCTGAACAGCCACAATCTTATCGTCAGCAAATGTAAAAGTTATCCTACCGTCTAGGCTGAGCTCTTCTTCAAAAGTTGGGTCGAGGAATAAGACGTTGTTTATTTTTCCAACTGAAACAGCAATGGGGGCTTTGTCTAACTCGACTTGTAGAGGCGTCTTGTTGTTTCTATCTAACTTCACAACGCCAGAGTCTTCCTTTAAGACAGCTGGCATTTGGGTATTTTTTAGAGCTGCAACTGCGGCTAGGTTTGCTGCGTCTATTAAATTTCCATCGTCGTTGATTACGTATAGATCTATCCACAAGACGTATGCCTTCCCTCCCTCAACGGCGAGTTTTTTAAAATCTAAATAATTACAATGTCTAATTCCTCTATCTACCACTCTAGCGAGTTCAATAGCTGACTCATCTGGGGGGCCAACTTCAGTATATGGCGAGGCGTGTGGTAATACCTCAGCTCCTACTATTAATACTCCTTCGTCAGGCGCGTCTGGGAAGGGCTGCCCTAGACCAACTTTAACGCCAGCTACTACGTGCGTCCTCCCAATCTTAACTTCAGCTGAGCCGTCTGCTGTCTTCACAACTCCAACTTTGATCTGTACCTCTCTTATTGATTCAGGATCTCGCCCGTCAAGTCTATATCTTGTAGATAGTAGTCTTCTAATTTGTTCTCTACGTAGATATGAAATGAATCGTTTACCATATGGACTTATAGAGGCCATATTACCTCCCGTATATCTCCTCAGCTATAGACATATATTTATTTTTTAAAGCGTCGCGAGCCTTTTGGTATATATATTCAGCGCCTCTAATTGCTAAATTCAACGCTTCAGTAAACTTACTATAGTCCCAAGCCCCGTCTAGTTGTAATAGAGTAAATTTTTTTAAATTGGGCATATACCCCACGGGCATATCCCCCTCTCCGTATTGGTCCTCAAGTCCGTTTAAGTCTAAAGCTACTACTCCATCTATAAGCCCCACAGAGACCCCTATTACTAAATCTCTCATATATATCCCAGCGTCGGCCAGTGCAAGCGACGCAGCTGTGAGAGAGGCCACACGGGTAGAGCCATCGGCTTGAAGAATTTCTATAAATACATCGATCCTCGACCGGGGGTATTGTTCCAATATCACAGCAGGCTCTAGACCCTCTCTCAAAACTTTACTAATCTCTATTTCACGTCTAGAGGGGGCTGGGTTCTTTCTCTCGTCTTTTGTACTAAAGGGAGCCATGTGATATCTCACCCTCATGACGCCTCTATCAGGCAGTGATAAATGACGTGGGTGCATTTCGCGGGGTCCGTATACTGCCGCCACAGCTGTAGTTAAGCCGTATGAGACAAGAGCAGAGCCGTCGGCGTTGCTCACAACGCCGACTGCTATCTGGACGTCTCTCATCTGATCCGGCGCCCTTCCGTCTGACCTAACGCCGTTTTGTAGTAACGGCACTGGCGGTTTCTTCATACATCACTTTGTTGCCTCACTCTCTTATAGTTTTCTATTTCAGCCTTCACTCTATCGGTCAACCCCATTACGTGACTCTCTGCCTCGATTTTTTTAATTAAACTAGCAAGAAAAACTTCGTCTTGTGGATTTTTACACCGGATCCAAACTCTGCCGTTTTGGCCTACTGCAATGTCGCAGCCGAGTTCTAATAGGTTATTTAACATAGTCCCCTTTTTCCCAATAACTCTTGGGATTTTTACAGGCGCTATCTCTACTACAGACCCTCTCTCTACCTTGCCTACTCTCTCTTCTTTTAGTGTAAGAATGATGGGGTACTCGTCGGTTAGATCTACGTCTTTTACCTTAGCCACAACTACATCGCCTATGTTTAAAAACGTAGTCAATGGTGTTGTTTCTATGTCTATATGTCTATGTAACGCCTCGCCTAGTGGTAGATACGCAGACATAAACGACCTCACGTCGACTTCCCATCCTGTGGCTAGCACATCTGTGACGTATCCCACTACCACGTCTCCTTTCTTTGGCTTGTAAACTCCCTCTAGGGGGACTATTACAACTACGTCTTCTCTAAACTCTACAAGTCCCACTACCATACTTCTATACCTCCCGTTGTCGAGATATACAGGCCCTTCGACTTTACTATCTGCCGTTGCTATCACGTCTCCGGGGAATATTAACTGGCGGGGGGTTACGAAATACATCAGTATATAATCTCTAGTATTCTAACGTCGGCGTCTCCATGTGTTATGTCATTAATTCTCGATATCAACACGTCTTGGAGGCCGGCTGGGATCTCTAACAAAGCCTCCCAAGTGCCGTCTGTTCTGTATCTCTCATTCACCACTTTTGCAAATTTAACTACTACGCCTTTGACTCTCTGTGCATGTGTAGACGAAATAGATATTGCAACGCGGGCAGTCGCCACTTTGATGGGAATAATCCTTTGTATTTCTTTTAAGACTTCTTGTACTTGCTCCTCTACTGACTTAAAGGGATCTATAGAGACGCGTGCTTGTTCAATCGCGTTTTCTACTCTCTGCGGCGGAATTGGAGTCTTCGTCCGAACGTCTATACAATTTCTAGAGATCCACTCTATTATCTGTCTCTTTTTATCTTCAATAAGTTTTCTCCTCTGTTCAGCTGTCAGAGGGATCTCGCCCTCTTTGATGATAATCTCTGCGATTTTTCTAACGTCAGTAGTCCCAAAGACCCTTTTCAAAGACTGTTCAGAAGCCCTGAGCCCTTTTTTTGCATCTTTGTAAATTTCTTCATGTACGAGCACTTTATCGAGTCCCAGCTGTTTCCCTAATCTAATCTCAAGCGCTGCGTCGGGGTCTATTAATATTTCAAAATGTTCTCCCTGTCTATCAAGTTTAGCCACGGCGACTTTTTTTGTCATCATTAGGTTTTCTTGAAGTGTTTAAATCTTTAGCCTGCCTCTAGACATTTTGCAATTTCTGATATTTTAGTAGCTACTTCTATAGCGTCGCTGCCAAAGACGTATGCATTTGGCTCAATTCCACTGCCACCTTTATCATACACCACATCGTATAGATTTGATCTAAATACCGAAGTTATGTTTATTATTATATCATCTTCACTATTGCTAGGCCCCACTGTTGTAGAGCGGAATTTTTCACTAACACAAGTCTCGGCTACATACGCAATATTTGCCACTGCCTTGACTCCCGGCTGTAGTTTATTAACTTCAATTAGTAGTTTTGACAGAAATCTAGAAGCGTGAGGCCTCGGCTTTCCTCTTACGACAAGTTGCCTATTTTCCACATATATCCTGCCCGGGAAGCTCACAGGTCCTTCAAGTCCAAGCTCTACAATATTTGATAATACTTTAGGTATTAATCTATAGCAATTTTGACATCTTTTTAGAATTTCAAAACCGAGTTCTACATTTCTAGAAGTCTCTGTATATATCTGAAGATCTCTACATATTTCACAAGTTGGTGAAATGCCGTGTCGTATTCTATGTAATGTACAAATTCTCAGACTGGAGAGTAGCGTAACTGCGTAGTTGTTGACGTATCTGAGGAATTCCTCTACTGTCGTAGATTCTATCAATACAATTGCTACATTTACTAAACTCTGCAACTCATGTCTATCTATTATCTTCAATAACTTTTCTTCATAGTAACTTTTTGGATTCTTTAGATATACACTCACAGCGGGTTGTGTAATTCCAAGTATTTGTCCAATACGACTTTGTGAATATCCACGTCTTGTTAATTCATGTGCTAAAATTCCCTTAAGTGGCGAGAGAAACACCTCTACTACAAATTCAAACGGTAGCACAGTACCATTTTTTTAAGATATTAAGTACTTACTCGCCATGGTCGAGTATGTAGAGGTTGGCATAGACGGCAAAAAAGACGGCGTTAAATTGACAAGTCTAACTTTTCTAATAGGCTCAGGTAAGTCTCTATTTCTAGAAGTAGTATATAGAGTCTTGTCTAACGTAGGTAGAAAGATTCCAAGTATTAAAAGAGATTGGTACTTCTATGCAGAGAGCGGCGGCGTATCTCTATCTATATCTGTAAATAAGAGTCGTTATAGACAGACTATAACAACACAAGGTGAAGAGGTAGTATTTGAATACATCCCATCGAGAAAAGTTCATAGGATAATTAAACCGATAGAAACGGCCGTGGCGGCTGCTAATATTGTAATACCTGAAATTAAGACCGAGGAGCACGTATCTATAGTGGCTGAGGAAGATATAGAGAGGCTTAACGATTTATTGACGAAAGCTAGAAGGGGTATTGGTGTCCGAGTACAAATGCTAGGGCCGTACGTAAGCCCAATGTCGTTGATAGATGCTGACATTAAATACAGCGGCTTGGATAGACATGGAAAAAACCTCCCCCTAGTGTTGTCATACCTGTCGCTTTACAGCCCGGCCTCGTACGATTATATAAGAAACATAGCGAAGAAGTTCGGATTTAGTCTCTCTGTAGGAGTTGCCAAACCTGGAAAAGTGGGTGTACTCATATCTACAAGAGCTTTTAAATTGCCCCTGGCAAAGGCTCCTTGTTCTTTAAAATATGTGTTGACTATAGCCACTGCGCTCGAACTCAAACCTGACTTGTTAATAATTGACAACTTTGACTACTGTTTAACACGTAAAGCAGTAGAAATACTTAGTACAATTCTACGCCAAAAAGATACTAGAGTTATGGCTGAGATACATAATGAAGAAATTGCCGATTGGTTTAATATACCTAATAAAAATATCGTAAGTATCGATTTGTAGACGTATTGTATACGTTTACGTAACTAATTTTTTTAACTCTTCAAGAGTTGACAAAAGTATCTTTAATTCATCTATTTCACGCCTAGCCAACTCTTCTGCTTCAGTGATGACATCAGGTGAGGGACCTCCTACTTCGAACTCATAAATAACATAGTTTAAAATAGCTCTAGCGCCGATACTTTCAGTTCTCTCTCTCAACTCTCTCAATCGATTTACTACATCTTCAGGTAGTCGTTCCACATGTAGTAATTTTTTTATGTTTTTAATGCTTCTCTTATCGAAATTAGAAAATTCTTAAAATCGTTGACAACAAATGTCTTACACCTCGCCTCTAAGTATATCACGTCGTCTCCTTGTGAAATTTTCAAAACGCCTTGGACGGCCTTTTGTTTATCAAATTTCGCATAGAGTTTAGACTCCTCTATACCTGATAGCAACAGTGTAAACTCTACATCGTCTAGTTTCGCCAAAATAGACTTAAGTGCATCTAGAGCTTCGAACTCAGAGAGGTTGAGTTCAATAATTTGAATTTGATTACCATAATGTCCTCTGACGGTTTTTATTACGTAGGGACCTCTCACAATATTATTCAACGCAGCAAGAACCCTCTTGGGGTCTTCTGTGGCGTGTACATACGCCCTTATATAGAGAAGGGAAATTGGAGAAGACATAGACACAGTGACTAACATATTTAAAAATGTCAATAGAGCTTTTTCGATGAGTCTATATGTATTATACGGAGAGGGCGTAAATATACAATGTGACATGGAATACAGCTCTGGAAAAGATATCATATGCGAGATAGAGGGGGCACCTCTTGAGTGTATAGAAAAAGCTATCTCAAGATATAAATATATAAGACTTGAAAAAGATAAAAACTTAAAAATATATATACCGAATACAATATTTACATATGGTAAGACACCTGGTGAGATAATAAAAGAAGTTTTTACACTAGCTCAATACTGTTAGCCTTTTTTCAAACCTAGTTTTGTAATCAATGCGGACACCTCTTCTGGAGACATCTTTCTCATTTTTTTATCCTCGGCTGTGGCGTAAGCCACTTCTATATTTGCGCCGTCTACAACTTCAACAGCTGATACTAACGCCCTCAGGGCCAGTTCTATACATTCATTCATATCAATATCGTATTTGTAGTTTTTCTCTAAGAACTCCATAATCGTTCCAGACTCAGCCCCTATAGCCGCGGCGAAGTAGCCAATGTACACACCTGAGGGGTCTGTTTGAAATAGCCTAGCTCCGTGTCTGTCTATACCAGCTATTAACAACGCCACGCCGAATGGTCTAGCGCCGCCAAATTGAGTATATTGTTGTTTTAAATTACATATAGCCTTTGTTAAAAACTCTACGTCTATGGCCTCGTCGTATATAAATCTATGGCTTAGAGCAACATCGCGTGCATAATCAATCAATATTCTGGCGTCTGCTAATAAGCCAGAGGGAGACGCAGCTACATGTTCGTCGATTAGGTATATTTTTTCTAAAGATGAGGGGTCGAAGAGTGTAGATATTTTTCGTTTTTCTGCAGTGAGCACGACGCCTCCTCTACATTTCACACCTACGGTGGGCCAGCCTCTCTTGACGGCCTCTCCGGCGTATTCTACTTGGTATATCTTACCCTCTGGCGAGAATATAGTTATTGCTCTATCATATCCGGCCATTGCAGGTGGAAACATAACAAGGGCATATTATGGCTTTAAATACATTAGTAGACTTAAAAGTTTATAATTTCTAATATATAGGCCGATGTGTCTTCCATGTATGCCTACGAGGCTCTCCCCGTAGCGGAGTGGTTTAGGCGAAATAAAGAACTTGCCGGGTTCCAAAACCCCGCCAGGGCGCTCTACCAAACAATAAGAGAGTTAATTGAAAACTCTCTAGACGCCACAGAGACCTACGGGATATTGCCTACGATCTACATGAGGGTAAAAGTAGAAGATGAGCAAAAGGGGTGGGTCTCTGTGTATATAGAAGACAACGGCATTGGAATCCCCGGCGGTGAGATACCCAATGTATTTGGGAGAGTTTTCTACAGTAGTAAATATAAGATTAAACAACATCGCGGCGTATTTGGCCTAGGCCTCAAGATGGTAGTACTGTACGCACAGAGTACTACAAATAAGCCAGTGTATGTAAGATCAGCCACAATAAAATCAGATAACATATATGAGTATCAAATAATGATAGATACTAATAATAATAGTCCAATAATATTAGGTAGACAAGAGTATCCCAACAAATATAGGTGGCATGGCACAGCAGTAAAGGTCTATCTAGAGGGGAATTGGTTAACGGCAAAGAAACGGATCGAAGACTATATTAAGAGAACGGCGATAATAGCGCCATATGCAGAAATTATTTTCAAAGGGCCGGACTTAGAGCTTTGGCTGAAGAGAAGAACTACAAAACTCCCAACTGCCCCAAAAGAGGGCTTGCCCCACCCCAAGAGCGTAGATATAGATACGCTTAAACAAATGATTCAAGAAAGCAGAGGGATGACTATATTAGAATTCCTTATGGAAAATTTCGACGCAGTTGGGGAGGGCACTGCGAAGACTTTTCTCGAATGGGCTGGTTTCAATCCATATTCAAAAATCACTGCGTTGACTCCTGAGGAGATAGTGAGATTATCTGAAAAAATGAAATCTTTTGACGGCTGGAGGAGGCCGCGTGCAGATTGGCTATCTCCCGTGGGGACTGAGTTGTTAGAAATTGGGGCTAAGGCAATTTTAGGAGCAGAGGCTGTCTTTGCAGTGACGAGGAGGCCTGAGTCTTATGGAGGCCATCCCTTCATAGTAGAAGCGGCTGTGGCGTGGGGCGGGGAGATACAGCCTTTAGACAAGCCTATGCTTCTAAGATATGCTAATAAAATACCTTTACTATACGACGAAGGTGCAGATGTGGCTAGGAAAGTAGTGGATGAGTTTAATTGGCAGAACTATAAGGTGAAATTCCCAGCGCCGCTAGCTGTAATTATACATGTCTGTTCTACAAAAATTCCATACGCCTCTGCAGGTAAAGAAGCAATAGCCGAAGTACAAGAAATCGAAAAAGAGATGAAGTTGGCTTTAAGAGACGCCGCGAAGAAACTCCGGCTTTATCTTTCACGGAAAGAAAAAGAAATGGAGATGTTAAATAAATATATTTCACTAGCTAAATACATAGATGAAATTTCATATAATCTATCAATAATTACAAATGTTGAAAAAGAAAAATTATATTCAAATCTACATAAGTTAGTAGAAAAGAAAATAGGATTAACTGTTGAAGAGTTAGTAAAACACACCCTGTCGCTAGTCTCGAGTGGATCTGTAGAGGAGTCTAGTAGCTAGTAAAAGATATATTAGAATTTGTCCCGTCACATGTGAATAGCCGTGGCGAATTTCTTAAACGTCTAGAAAACTGGGGAATAGACATAGCTAACTCAATACTCGAGCTGAGAGAGCCCGTAATGGAGATTCCCGCTAGAACTTTAAGCAATACGATTTGGGATGAGAAGTCTAAGATGTTAAAACTAGGGCCCGAGAAGCTAAATAGAAGATTTCTCGACGTAAAAGAGGCGCGGAAGTTTATGCAGACGGTCTTAATGTTGAGACTAATTGTAGAGGCCATAAGAGAAGATGTATACCCCACAATACGTGACCTATACTACAACGGCAAACATACAATTGTCTTTAAAGACCCGCTGGGGAAAATACACAGAGAAAACACGTGGGATGAACAAGATGAGTCGAACGCAGTTATAGAAGATATAGAAGTAGCCACGAACGTATTGAGAGAGGAGATGGGGGTATCTGCCGACGTTAAAGGCAAAATTGTAGGCCCAATAGTGGTAAGATCACAGGGGTATGAACTAGACGCTAGTAAATTTGGAGAAACTGCCCTAAGCCTTCCTGTAAACGTCGACGCGTTAGAGATTGTTAAAGTAGAGGCAAGCTACGTATTAGTCGTAGAGAAAGACGCTATTTTCCAACGCCTTGTGAGAGAAAAGTATTGGAGTAGTGAAAACGCTATTTTAGTGACTGCAAAGGGCATGCCGGACAGAGCCACCAGGCGTTTTATAAGAAGACTAAATGAAGAATTTAAACTACCAGTATACGTCTTAACAGATGGAGATCCCTACGGTTGGTATATATATTCTGTATATAAAAGCGGATCTATAAAGTTGAGTTATGAGAGTGAACGCTTGGCGACACCAGAGGCGAAGTTTCTAGGCCTCACAGCTACAGACATAGACACATATAAGATTTCAGATAACTACGTCATCGCTGCAAATGACAGAGACATAAAAAGAGCACAAGAACTTCTGAGATATCAATGGTTTCAAAAAAATGAGTGGACAAAAGAGATAAATCTATTTTTGAAGAAGAAAAAGAAAGTTGAGATTGAGGCTTTGTCTACACATGGGTTGAAGTTTCTCCACGACTATCTAAAAGATAAGATTAGGAATAGAAAATTTATCGATTGAGTGTCTTTATATCTATAGTATATTTATATATGTTTTTCTATTTAGACATATGAGAGGAGAGGTTAGGAGAGTTCAGCTTACTGGCGGCGCTACCCTAATTGTAAGCCTCCCCAAGGACTGGGCCAAGAGGATTTCTCTATCGCCAGGCGACGAAGTGATGGTGGTTACACAGCCAGATGATACATTAGTAGTAATTCCTAAAAAACTAGGACGAAAGGCAGGTGTCGTCGCAGAGCTTACAATAAACAAACGTGTGTCTGTACAAGAGATAGAGAAATTATTTATGACTTTATATATCGGAGGGGCGGAGACTATAGTTGTTAAATTTTCTCATAGCTCTATGCATCTACGTAGAGAAATCAAAGACTTTATCAGAAGGAGGGTAGTCGATATGGAAATAGTAGAGGAGGCTAGCGATAAATTAGTAGTCCAGTCTATGGTCTCTGCGACTGAATTGGCCGTTATAGACATAGCTGGTAAGATGCTCCGTCTTGTCGGTAATATGTTAAACGATTTAACTATAGGTTTAGAGAAAGACGACGCAAACCTCCTAAGAGATGTAATAGAACGAGACGACGAGGTTGATAGATTATATTGGCTAATAGAGCGCCAACTTAAGAGAGCGGCTATGTCTAGATATATAATGCTTGAGTTAAAGATAGACGATCCCAGAGATTTAGTAGAGTTTGTGATTATAGCAAAGTCTATAGAGAGAATGGCTGACCACATATGTAGAATTGCATATGTAAATCAAGAGGAGAAAGTAGATATGAGAGTTCTATACCCAATACTTGCCAAAGTGACAGAGTTTTTGAGACAGGTGGAGTCGTTACTAACGGGAGAGCCACCTCCACAGAAAATTGCAGAGCTACAAAGCGAGATTTTTACATGGAGTCAGAAAATAAGGAAAGAGGAAATTCCATCAGACCCAGCTACGTCTATTGCTAAAGAAAGCGCAGTGAGAGTAGGTGAGTATATAGGAGACATTGTAGAGTCTCTAGGGCGAATTAGACTAAAGGACAAGGCGATTGTGATAGGCTAGCAAAGGGCTCTGACTGTGTATATATTTTCAAAAAATAAATGATATACTCCGACGTCAACAATTCTACACATAGTCCTCAACGTATCTAGAATTAAATCTGCCCTCCCTAGAGAACTAAAAGTCAAAACAACGACTCTCGGTCTGTGGGTAGTTATCCATCTAAGAATTTTGGGAACGGCTCCTACGTCGTGGTGTGTAATGTCAAGAGGCGTTTCTGGAGGTAGGTAGGGTGGGTTTGAAACAACTAAGTCGCCGCGGGCCACTGCCTCCGCCGCATCACTACACAAAACGTCTATGTCTGGAGGGCAGCTTTTACATGCGTTTAAATCTATATCGACTGCGACTACGTGTCTACATTTTGTTGATAAATACGTAGAGATTATACATGAACCTGACCCTATCTCTATACAGAGATCATTGTAATCAACATCTTTCAACAATTCAAGTGTGAGGTAGGTATCTTCAGAGGGGGGGTATACCATTATCTCATTTGGAAGATGTGAAAGAGTGCCGGTCCGATGAAAAAGATCAGTAGCGTGTAGACAAGAGAGCTTTCATATGGAGTGCCCATTTCGATTGAGTAAACAGTGGCTAACATAAAGGCTGAGAGTAGAAGTGTTATGAAAAGTAGAATTTGGGAAAACACTATTAAATAGCTATATTCGAGGGCCTTTGCTAATTGGACTAGCGACAGATGTAGACTTGGATAAATAGCTAGTGGAGCTAGACCCACGACAGTTTTATACGGTGTGATCTTACCACGAGAATATAGATACAGAGCTACTATTACAAACATCGCTGAGGTTAGAGAAGTCAGTAGTGAAATCTCTGGCGTGTATGTAATTGACAAGAGGAGGTAATAACCGGTGTATACCACACCAAGTAGAGTGAGAGGAGGGTTTAAGAACGAGCCAAGTACTAGTGTAAATATCCAAGTGGATAGAATTAAAGTGGCGACTAGGCGAAGGTGTGGAGAAATTAAAAGCCACACTACAAATGACTTAAGCCCTATGATAGATAGAATATTTAACGACTTCATAGGCTCTGTGGTGGATATTATATTTGCCACTCTCACCCCAAGTTCTGTGAGATACACTAAAGAGTCTTCTCTCTTAACAACTCCCAGAGATTCTAAAGCGGAGATTTCAAAAATTAGAGAAGAGGCAGAAATACCTAGAGAATTTCTCAATTTTGAAAGCGTTAGGGGCCCCTCTTTATGCAAAAGAAGCACGATATCTCTTCTTTTACCGACTAGTACTGCATAGATTATTCTATCCACATTAAAAAAACTACACGTCTTTATTAATTACAAACTGTCTCAATGGCGAAATTGTTAAAAACCCTTGTTGTTAAGCCTTTCCTATGACAACAGAACAGACAATACTAGTAGGTAAAAAACCAACTACAAACTACGTAATAGCTACAGTAATGGCGTTCAACGCAGGTATTAAAAAAGTAGTACTAAAGGCAAGAGGGGCAGCAATAGCTAAAGCTGTATCGACAGCAGTAATGGTTAGAGATAGATTCTTAGCAGGAAAAGTCCAGAT
Organism: Pyrobaculum sp.; assembly: GCA_038832545.1. Taxonomy (GTDB): domain Archaea; phylum Thermoproteota; class Thermoprotei; order Thermoproteales; family Thermoproteaceae; genus Pyrobaculum. The sequence continues at coordinate 7,290 of JAWBJM010000020.1, read as the reverse complement.
TAGAGATGTAAAACTATTAAGCGACAAAGTGCAAGGACAGACAGGCAGGGAGAGAACTGTAGCTGCGATAGAGATAGTACTTGAAATGAGTTAATTTTTTCCGCCAAGCCCCTCTTTTTGATGTCTCTCGTTGACGTTATAGACTCTCTCCCTGACGTAAAAATATACAACCCCCCATTTAGAGAGTTTACAATAGCAAAAATATTAAAAGAGTCTGAGGGGAAATGGACCCCCTTGTTTAAAAATATAACAAAAGGCTTTGCTGGCGTAGGAAATATTATAGACACCAGGTCTAAGCTTTATAGATATCTTGGAGTAAGTGGAGATGTAGAGGCTTATGAAAAATTGCTATACGCCATAGAGAATCCTTACAGAGTAGAGAAAGTATCTACATGGAGAGATTTATATACAGAAATCACATCTCTTTACGATTTACCCATGGTTCGTTATTATGAAAAAGAGGCAAGGCCGTATATAACATCAAGCATTGTAATAGGCGTGGGACCCGACGGCGTGTTTAATACATCTATTCACAGATTTTCTCCAATAAGCGCTAAAAAGGCTGTGGTAAGATTAGTACCGCGACATCTTTACTATATGTATAAATCGAGTGTTGAGAAAGGGAGGGAAATGCCAGTGGCAGTAGTTTGGGGCGTACATCCCCTAGTCTTACTTGCCGCGGCCTCTTCTCCTCCCTACGGCGTCTTTGAGTTAGAGATAGCGTCGCGACTTATGGGTGGGCTAAAAGTAGTAGAGCTGGACAACGGCGCCGTCGCGCCTTTTATGGCCTCTGTAATTATAGAGGGGTTTTTAACAAATGAACAAGATCTCGAAGGGCCGTTTGTAGACATTGTCGGCGTATATGATAGAGTGAGAAAACAGCCCGTGGTGAGAGTTGAAAAGATCTATGTACTACGGGGGGAGGCATACGTGCATTATCTCCTCCCAGCGGGGTTGGAGCATATGTTGCTCATGGGGTTTGAAAGAGAGGCAAGGATTTGGAAAAATGTGAAGACCGTAGTGCCTAGGCTTTGGAAAGTTAGACTTACTAGGGGGGGATTTGGCTGGCTTGTAGCTGTGATTTCGTTAGAAAAGGCTACAGAGGGGGATGCCAAAAATGCGTTATTGGCCGCCTTTGCGGCGCACCCAAGCCTTAAGATAGCAATTGCGGTAGACAAAGACATAGACCCCGACGACGCCACGGCGGTGGAGTGGGCGCTTGCCACCCGGCTTAGAGCTGACAGAGGCATATTTATCATCCCCTATGCCAGAGGCTCTACTCTTGACCCTGTAGCGCTTAATGAAGAAGGCTTGACACATAAAATTGGAATTGACGCAACTAAGCCACTAGACGCAGACCCAGCCTTGTTTGAACGCGCTAAGATACCAGAATAGTTTAAATAGAGATAGTGGATATCAATAGTGTCTAGAGAATATGCTAAAGCTGTTATATACAAAATAGCAGACGCAGTGGCGGGGGGCGAAGTTGTGCCGATAGAAACTGCACATATATCTGGCGTGTCTTATCTCACAATTGGAGAAATAGGCATAGAGTTTTTAGAATATCTAGCCTCTGGCGGCGCCAAGGTGTCTGTATTCACGACGGCGAATCCCGCGGCTGTAGACATACACGGGTTTTTAGAACTAGACGATAGAACTAAACAGGGCCAGCGACGTGTGATAAAGGCTTTGGTAGAGCTTGGTGTCAATACTACCTTTACATGCGCTCCCTATGAGTTTGTATTGACTAGAGCAAGAACTTTCCATGCCTGGGCTGAGTCTAATGCCATTACGTACATAAACACATTTAGAGACGCTTGGTCTGACAAAAACCCGGGCCCTTTGGCGTTGTTAAGTGCGATAGCTGGTTTTGTGCCAAAGACACAACTCTATACTCTAGAGGGTAGAAGACCCACTGTGTTGGTAAAGGCAGATTTAGACAGCCTTGATACACTCGAGGCAGGTGTTGTCGGCGCTTTGATAGGCGAGATGATAGGAACAGGTATACCTTATGTAAAAGGTATACGTCTAGTCCATGAAAGCAGTAGGAGAGAATTCGCCGCGGCGTTATCTACTTATTCTTCTATAGTGTTTGCAGTACTGGAGAAAATTACGCCGAATTGGGAGGAATACCTCCGCCACGCCGATATAACAGATAAGATACAGATATCTGAATTAGACATAAAGAAATATCTTAGAGATGTCAAGACTCCCGACATTATATACCTAGGCTGCCCATTTTCAGATATAGAGACGTTGATGTGGGTAATAAATGAAGTGAAGAAAAGAGGGCCTGCCAAGAGACCAATTTACATATCTACATCTCCCGGCGTCTATAGTAGTCTCGGCGGCCTTGTGGAAGAGGCTAGGCGGTACAACGTAGTGATATTCTCAGGTTCTTGTCTAGTTGTCTCTCCACATACAAAAAAGTATAGAATAATTGCTACAGATTCGCTAAAGGCAATATACTACATACCCAGGATGCACGGCGTAGACGTAGTGCCCTGTAAAAAAACACAATGTATAGAACTAGCCTATGCTTAACCCCATTGTGAAAGGTAGTGGAAGAGTGAGGGCGCAAGTAGTAAAGTTTTCAACTCCTCTTTCATTTCTAGGCGACTTAGATCCAGAAAGTGGAAAACTAGGGGGTGTAGACGTCGTTGATAAAATAGTGTTTTTACCATTTGTCAAAGGATCTACTGTAGGGCCGTATGTGTTGTGGGGAGCTGCGAAGAGAGGTAAGGCCCCTCTTGCAATTGTAGTAGAGAAGCCAGATTTGATGTTAATAACAGCCTGTGTGTTAGCAAATATACCACTATTCCAAGGTAGAGTAGAAGAAGATTGTATATATTTAGACTTAGGCGTAGGTACGTATGAAAAGTGTAGATAAGAAAATACTCACATCTATTGCTTTATTGATGTTAGAAGAACTAGCTATTAGAGGCGGTAAGATTAAACCTAAATACTGGAAGACGTATAGACTGGCCAATTTCTGGTTTGGGAGTGAGGTGGCGTCTCACATATTAAATAAATTAATAGAGGGCGGATATATAAAGATTCAAGATAGCTATATAGTTTTAATTAAGGCATTTAGACCTCAGAAGTCGCTTGGCTCCGTCTTAAGGGGGTTCTACACTCTTCTCGCCAGCGGAATATCTCAATAATTTTATTAGATACTCCGTGTATATTCTCACCGTACAACACTGCCCTACCCCCTAGCCAAAGAATTGTGTCGATGTGTAGCGGCGGGATATTAGTCAGACGTGCGACTTCGTTCCATATGGACTGTATTTCTCTATGCTTTTTAACGCCTTCGTGGGGGAGCAAGTCAGTCAGCCCAGAGCACCACGTCAAGTATGCAACTCTGTAGTCAACTGGTATAGGTATGGTAAATGGCAACATTCTATCTACTCCACGTGAACACATATATACATAATTAAGAATCTTTATTGCAAATGTCAAAGTTTTTTGATCGGGACTCGCGTTTAATAACTTAGATAGCTTAACTAAGGTAGATTCTACATCTTCTATATCAGGTGTGTAGTTACATATCTTTAAAATCCTTCTTTTTCTAGCTTCAACCCCCAGCTTTAGGTATGGACTTTCCTCAATATATTTAATAAAATCTCTACATATATCATATATATTTTTTGAAAAATATGTACTAAAATATTCCCAATGTTCTTCGCCTTTTCCTAGTAGACGGTAGCTAATTAAAGCGTTGTAGAGAACTAGTCTCGCGCCAAGGACTTCGCCATGTCTATTTACTATATTACACACGGCTCTGTACTGCGGGTCTTTTTTTTCAAGTCGAAAAATATATTCAATACCGAATGACTTTATAGTGTCAACTACTCTTTTTAACGGTTTGGATTCCATACTGTAGAGGGTTTTTTATTCCACATCCTAGATTTGTAGTGCAGAGACCCCATGTGTTCATAGTTTCACAATTGGGCACAGAATAGCCTTTTCGCCCCCCCACTTGGCCAGCTATATGTTGTACTTGATAACGCGTTATTTTTTCGTCGAAGTCTGGTGCTGATTTGAATATATCTACTATTTGCTCTACATCCCAACCCCGCTTTAATAAATAGGCGGCTATTGCAAATCTCGCTGTGTGTGAGATATTCTCGCCTGTCTTCAACGCATCTAGGATAGCCTTCATACACGGCGGTTCTTTGCCCCCGCTTGTGTAAGTTTGTGTTGTCACTGGTTTAAACTTCTTTATTATTTCTTCTAGTGGCGACAAGTCGACCTCAGAGGCTACTTTCCCCACTGCTAATTCATTACTTTCTACAATTTTTAGAATATTTTCTTCATACGCCTCTTCTAAAAGCCTCTCAAAGTCGTCAAGAGGCATAATTACCCACCCCCTAATCACAGGCCTGTTAATCATAGCCCATCTTGGGTCTTGCGGAGCGTATTTTAGGTAGGAGCTCCACCTGACTGCAATAGGCGTCTTAAAGACTGCTACTACAACACCTGACGTTATCTCTCGTGCGTCTTTTGCGACGATTCCTAAATCTTTAGCTATTTCGATTTTACACATGGGGTCTTGTAGGCCAGGCACTTTTCTTAAAAATTCTGTAAACTGCTTACTTTCAAAGTCGGCGAATTTGCGTAAGACTTGCCGATTTCTCGTAGCTGCTGCAATATACAACGCCAGTCTAGCCACTACGGCGTTTTGTTCAGGCTCGTCTATACACACTCTTTTGTTTATACTTTGGCGAATTAACGCAGCCTTTACTCTCTCTATAGATTTACTAATAATCTGTTTGTCAGATAGAACTACATCTAGAAGATATCCTCTTTTTGCTAAATACATTGAAGATTTATTTAGGAAAGGAAAGTAACAAGAGAGTTCACCTGTAGATAAGTCACATCCCACGTTGTACATTCTGTTATTGTTTTAAATATCAGCTGTGTAAAGAAAATATGTCTAACATGGGGGTAAGTTCTCTATATTTACCCCCCGCTAGTTTAGCTAATTGTTTTAATAAACTACTTCTCTCTGTAGCAACTACGTGCAATCTTCTGAATTTTTTAGCTAGGCTGAGTACTTTCTCTACATCTTTTGTACGTCCATCTGTTATTATTACTACATCGTTTTTTACGCCGTGGTTGTAGAGCAACTCTAATGCAGATGCTAATTCAGTGCCTCCCATGGCGTATATATATCTCAAGATCTCTAACATTTCATATAGGTATCTCTTGGCTTGGTGCGGCACCCACATAAAATCGGCCTCTGTGTTGAACAAGACTAACGACACAGAACCTCCTAGACTCGCCATTTGTTGTAAATATTTTGCAATAGCTCTTTTTGCTATATATAGTTTTGTCATATTTCCACTATATTCTTTCATACTACCGGAGACGTCGAGGGCAATGTATACTGGCTTATCTATAATATGTATATATTCGCGTATGTAAATATCTAGGTCTGTAATAAACTCTTGTTTAATCTTTTTTCTATTTATAGATATTGCAGTTTTCATTAAATCAATATCAAAGGGGGACGTATTGAGATATCGTTGTCTAATAGTCTTTATAGCGGATTTTAGATAGGCCATTCCTTCACTCTTTGCATATATACCGGCGAAGCCTTTTATTAACTCGTCTGCGGGGAGATTTAGTTTTTTAATTACCTCTAGTTTTACACGTGGCGACGCGTCTATAGGCACATGTTTATTAACAATATGTGCCAATGTAGGCGCTTTTTCGCTTCCAACAGAGCCAATTACGTTGTCCACTACACGACTTGATTTGTCTTTACACTCTACGGCGTCTTTTAGAACTTTTTTAGCCTCTAAAGGGCTTAGCCTCAATAGCCCTGCGAGGTTTTGAGCCAGTATTTCAAAAATCTTTTCGTCGTCTATTTCTCCTAAATACGACCTTGCGTAGACGTCTGCTAGTGCATATGCTAAACTTCTAATAGAAATTTCACCTAGACAGTTCTGTATAGCTGTAATAATGTCTAGGACTTTATCCATGCGTAGTTTTTTCGAAAATGTTTAACAACGCCTCTTTTGTCTCGGCGTCGTGCGGCAAATTGGAGGCCAACGCCTTTTTTAAATCTATGAGAGTTATATTGCTACGTCTTGACCACGCCGTTGCTGCGGCGTCTGCTAATGCAAAACTTAGAGATCTTATAGACTGGGGGTACCCAGCCTTTTCAGCTTCGTATGCAAACTTAGCTAGTATGTCTGCAAGTTTGCTCGGGATGTCTACTTCTAGATCGCCCAAGGCCTCTTTCGCCTTCCACAATATGATAGATCTTAACAACTCCTTGTCGGGGGTTTTTACTTGAACAAATTTTAGCCTATCTGCAAGAGCTTCTGAGAGCTCATAAACTCCCTCATATTCGCTTGGGTTTGCAGTACCTATTAGTGCAAAGTCAGTCCTAATTCTATAGCCTCTTATGTAGATATAGTGTTCTTGTATAGCTTGTAACAAAGCTGCTTGAGCGTATGGATTCAGGCGGTTTAATTCATCCATCACTAAGACGCCGCCGTGGGCCATCACTAGGGGGCCTGGTATATAGGACAAGGGGTGGTCGAGACCTGCGTGTAAGACTACCGCTATGTCTATATCACCTGTGAGATCTACGGCGGTCATGTGGGAGTGGCAAGCCACTTCAATATAGGGAGGATCGTTTAGAGATAATAACTCTGCAATTGTCTCGGCTAGAGTAGTTTTTCCAAGACCTACGGGCCCCACTAAAACCACGGGTCTACCAACCATAAGTCCGCTGAGTACGTCTAAAACTACGTCGTCTAGACCCTTGAGACGTTTATTTACACTCTTTATAATTTCATTGACTCCTATCTCTCTTACTCTATCTCTAACTCTCTTCGGTATATCTATCGGCTCTCTACGGAGTAGCTCAGATAGCCTCACGAGACTATCCGCCTTTCATATTAATATTCTTGACGCCTAGTTACAGACTTAAAAACGGAGTAGTTAACTGCCATATGACTACTCGTGTCATGCAGCCTGGTGATGTATATAGAATTGAGGGGCCTGCTAAAGTGGTTGTTAAGAAGGGGAGTGTCTACGCGACGGGTGTAGTATACACAGAGGGGCAGGGCTTTACTGTACTGAGAGCTAGGAGATTAGTTATAAAGGCAATAGACAATTCAGAGGTGGAGTTCGTACTTGGGCCGGGCGCTTTGTTAGAGAAGGCAATGCCCGGCGAGGAGGTTATCGATGAGTGGGAGAGAGAGCTTTCTAAAATAGACCCGAGGGGGGTTGTGTTAGTAATCGGCATGATGGACGTGGGGACGTCCACTA
>JAWBJM010000019.1:0-27210 GCA_038832545.1 Pyrobaculum sp. | reverse complement strand
TGGAAGACGCTGTTAACATAGTTAAAAACCTGCTTACCAAAGAAGCAAAACTACCAATACCGCTTCAGGCAGCAGACTCCTACTCAAAGACGCTTAAACGAAAGTACTAAAAACCAAGAATACTTTAAACTACTAGGGGGCCCGTGGCCTAGCCTGGATAGGGCGCCGGCCTGCGGAGCCGGAGGACCCGGGTTCAAATCCCGGCGGGCCCGTGAACATTCATCTGTTTGTTTAAAGATCCCTCCAGCGTTTCCGGATCCGCGGAACCCCCGGGAACTCACCTGTGGAACCCTCTCAACGTGATTCAACGCACTCGCATCAGCACTCACTCAAGCGGGCAGGGTTAAAGCGTAGATCAAGGCTGAGAGTGCTGGTAGAAACGTGCTCTTGTTCTCTCCGAGCGCTATCTTACTAGCTATGAAGCCGTACGCTATGCTTGAAATATATCCTAGCATGATGTACTGCGGAAACAGCTTAGCACCGAAGCTGAGGATCGAGGAATTCATAGCCGGGGATATCACCACGACTGCGAGTATTACTGCTAGTGTTTGAACATACTTCCTCAGCGACTTCTTGCACTCGTGAATATACATCACCAGTAGCTCGTTCTCGGGACTAAGAGTTCCGATGAAATAGTTTTTATTTTATTTTCTTTTTCTCCAAAACCTCATTTAACCTGATTACCCTGTATTTGTTAATTATATTCACACATGTTGTTTTCAGGCCTTTCAGTTCACTATATTTCGATCTCTCAGCTAATAGAGCAACAATTGCAACGTTCTCATCTAATTCCAACATAAGTAATGGTTTTCAATGCGTTGCCTATCATTTTCTTAACATCTCCTACTTCACTTACAATGGTTTTTGCCACGATAAAGTCTCCTTCATAGTCTAGAATAGAGATGTCGAAATCTCCGTTATACTTGGTTACAATTTCATTAAGACTGTTAGTAAAGCTCTAGAAATAAACAGCTCTCTTTCAAGTTCCATGGTTTTATTCTCTAGCAGTTTTATGGTCTCCATAACATTAGACAACTTGTCGTAGAGCTTTCTTAACTCCTCTTCTATATTGGGTTGGATATGATTTATTTCCAAGATCACAGGTTCTTCGATATACGAGTTCAAAATATTCAAATACTCTGTACTGAATAATCCAGTAGCGTTATCTGTGATTTAATTTTCTCATATTCAACCCTCCTTACACTTAGAGCAAGAGGCTCTAACAAACCTTTCTTGACAAGTTCCTTGTGAACGCTGTCTATGACATCTCTTAAAAGAATGATATAAGGCTTAACTCCAATAACAGGCTTACTTAATAGTAACTGACTGATTCCCAGCATGTAAACATCTAAATTTCAATTGCAAGAACAAGAGAAATCAATTTAATGGCTATTTCCCTAACTTTATCCCTATACTTGTTCCTTACTAATGGCCTCTTTCTCAGCCTCCTTGATGATCTTCTCTGATTCAGCCTTGATCTCTTTCTCGATAAGTTCTTTATACTTGTAAAGTTCGACCTCGTACGACCTATCTGACAATATTTCCTCTGCTTTTTTCTTGGCATCTTCGATTGTTTTATTAGCCTTATTTTTGCATCCTCGATAATACTTCTTGAAAACAGATATGCCCAGGAAATTTTGAATAATCAATTGACCAATATACTCGTAGACGAGGAAATGGTTAAGACTTTAAAGAACTTGTATATAATCCTGGATGAAGATACTGGTGAAAGAGCTCTTTTCAAATATCTCACATATTCCCTGAGATTTTCAAAAAAAATCTAGTATTGATCCTATCTCTTACCAATAGGTGTAACCCGGTCTGCATATACTATTATCAATCCCATAGACCTATGCTAGAAGGTAGCGATCTCACGATTGCCGAATGGTGCTTAATGAAAAATTCGTGGAAAGAAAACTACAAGAGGGTTCAAAGAAGATAGATGTGGCTTTATTTGGCGGCTGGTTGCTACTCAATGCAAATACAGCCCCCGCGTTATACTGAAGGATTTAAACAAATTAGCCAGTGAGTATAAATTAAGACTTTGTGTAATGCTGGTCACAAATGGAACAATCATAGATGACGTAGAGGATGTAATAAGTAATGTGGATACTACTCAAATCACGATTGACGGTACCGTGGAGATGCATGATAAGAGAAGCCCTTTAAAACGAAGCCGGAAGTTTTGAGACAATATTCAAGAACACTTTGCAATTCATTGATAAGTACAACAAATGGAATGTAATAAGGGTTAACGTGGATGAACATAACGTAGATATGCTCGTAGAGTTCATGGATCTCCTCGATGAACATGGTTTAAGAAATAAAATTGACTCCATTGACTTCTCGCCAGTAATACCGGGTCAAGCTGGGAAATGTAAGCTATTCAAAGGTAAGAAAACATATGCCCAGTACTATACTGATATATTACATCGCATCGCGAAGATAATAGAGTATGCATCGTCTAAAAGATTTTGACACTGCAAAGAACTTTATCATAGGCCCTTGTTCCTGAGATCTATAAATGGTTTCTCCATAGATGAGCAATTAAGAGTGTATTGATGTCCTGCATTGCTTTATGAGAAAGCAGAGGGATTTATGAGAGATAATGGCATAATCGAATTTAAGTCCATGTACTGAGTTAAAACCTTTGTCGAAGATGCTCAGTGTATGTTTGAATGCAGGTATGCCACTTTATGTTTTGGAGGATGTACTCGCTTGAGATCTCGTTGTATACCACCATGTGTTAAAAAGTCGTTCGGCGAGAATTTGTTGAGGAGAATTCATATGGTGCATATGTGGAATCAAGGTATAGAGGTTTAAGGGAAAATGCATGACCCCGTTATATTTGCTAAAGGTGTTACCAAGATCTATCCGAACGATGTCATCGTTAACAAGGATGCATCAATAGAGGTTAATGCAGGTGAAATAACCTGTGTAGTAGGACCTAACGGAGCTGGTAAAACAACACTTATACGCCAGATAATGGGGCTTTTAAGGTCTACGAAAGGTGAGATCAAAATACCCGGCGTAGACCCGTTCATGAGTCAATCCATTATTAAGAAAAATCAGGTGAAGAGCCTCTCGACGATGTTCTTATGAACACTTTCGCTCAAGGCTGCAATGGCTGTTGAATTTTTTCACATATGCATTAATGTTGGGCATACCTTGTAGAGTTCGGCGTCTTCGAGTATCAGCGTTAATGTATCAAGTCCCACACCGGCTATTATGGAGATTGCTATTTTATCTCTCCAATTATCCCGATTATCTTTATTCTTGTCTAATTACATCTGGCAAATGATGGGGTTTTACACCAAGAATCACGAGATCGGAGGAACTGGCAGCTTCATTATCATCCCTAGTGGCAATCGCTCCTAATAACTCGGTGTTTTAAGAGTGAACTCTCTTCTACCTGATGCTATCATTTCGATATATCTAAAGCAATTCCTAAAAGCCTGGATCATGACTGAACTTATTTTTCCCGCATCTATAATGGTTATTCTGCGAGTACCATTCATATCTCTCCTGCTCATGTAATACGCCACGTCATGTATATCATGTATATAATCATAAAATCAGGATTTTGCTTGGAGTCATATTATAAAATATTGCTCGGAATCTTAGAGATCCATACCATTTGGATACAATAGCTTTAATATCATGTTTATTTTATGCCTAACTTCAACTAGGTCTCGGCCTACCACATTTACATGGCCCATTTTTCTTCTTTTTCTTACTTCTTTTTTACCATACCAATATAATTTACCATACTTATTTATCTCTAAAGGTATATCGGATAGATCTAATCCAATGATATTAATCATTCCACCCGGCGATAAGAGCATAGTAGGAGCTAGTTCTAACCCTAATATTGATCTAATGTGTTGTTCAAACTGGGAAACAAAAGCAGCATCTAATGTGTAATGTCCTGTATTGTGGACTCTGGGGGCGAATTCGTTCACCAATACTTCTTTGTCCTTTACAAAAAATTCTATTCCCATGGTCCCTACGTAATTTAATTTCTCGCAGAGCCTTCTCGCGATTTCAATCATCTTATCAAATATTTCCTTGTCTTGCAAAGGTCCATAATTGTAAACTAAGATCCCCTTTTCATTATAATTGTAAGTTGGTGGATAGGCAACGAATTCGCCATTAATGTTCCTTGCAACAATAATTGATGCCTCATAGTCGAAATTCACATATTCTTCGATTATTAAGATATCATTCAGATGCAAGAAGGTTCTTTCGTATTTGTCAAGATCGATCTTGTTTTTTATAAAGTATTGTCCTTTACCATCATATCCACCCTTCGATTGCTTTATGACGCAATGGTAATTGAATTCTTCTCTTATAATCTTGAACGCCTCTTCAACATTATCTACGATATGAAACCTAGGAGTAGGTATACCATGTTCCTTGAAAAACAATCTCTCTCTCCATCTTTCTCTTTTAAGCTCCACGACATGGAGTTTTGGAAGTAACTTCTCCTTATATTCAGCATATTTAAGTGCATCTTCATAGACATGTTCGAACTCGAATGTAACTATATCCACGGAATCTATTAATTCCCTGTAGTTGTCCGGATCGTAACATTTATCGGCTATTTTGCACGCCGGATCATCTTTTGCCCCCATTACGTAGAATTTCAATGGATACTTTCTGTTCTCTAATATCATCATCCAACCTAATTGCCCACTTCCCAGTATTCCTATTTTAATATCACTCAAGTCTTGTAGAGAGAACTTCATTCTTCATATCCTCCATGAATTTCTTGATCTTCTCAGCGATCCAAGAATACTTGATCCCAAGTATACGTAAAGCTAGTAGGGCAGCATTCTTTGCATTGCCGATTGCAACCGTGGCTACAGGGGTTCCATAAGGCATTTGAACAATCGATAACAATGAATCAAGCCCATTCAAATACTTAGATGGGATTGGAACACCTATTACTGGTAAGTGAGTTAAGGAAGCCGTCATTCCAGGCAAGTGTGCAGCACCACCTGCGCCTGCTATTATGACTTCTATTCCTCTCTCGGCAGCTGTTTTAGCGAATTCAAACATGAATTCAGGAGTTCTATGAGCTGATACAATTCTAACCTCCACATCTACTCCGAATTGCTTGAGAACATCTACAGCCTCTTTCATGTATTCCCAATCAGTTTTGCTACCCATTATTACGGCTACTTTCGGCATATAGATACCTGGAAAATATTATCGCATCCAGATTATTAAAAAGCAAGCATGTAAAAAATACTTTATGAAGTTTGCTCTAATTATTCAAATAACATTTAAAACGACTTTGATAATTAAATGCAGTGCTGATCCTCGCCTTTAGAATATCCATCGAATTACTTAGTTTTCTCTATGTTTTCTATTCTCAGTCACCACGGCGTGGTAATACATCATCCATCACTTATCGCGTTCTTAAACGACTTAAGGTAACTCTGTATTTCGTTATATGCGTTCTCGTCAATTAACCCATTTGAATAGAGTATTTCAAACAATTCGGTGACCCTGATCAATGCGTATAATTCTATGTTCTTAGCCACGAGTTTTCCCTGGCACCTTGCTCTCTATCCATTATCTATTAGAACGATTGCCCTGATAGGTATAGCTCCCACTTTTTCAAGGCTCTCAATAGCCCTCATTATCGATGTACCTGTCGTGACAAAATCATCTATCACCTCCACTTTCTTGCCAACCACATCCCCTCTACCATTGATTCCGTGCCATGGCTTTTCTACCGCTTCCTACATATGCTAGTGGCCTATGAGTTAACACGCCATATACGATGCCAAAGGGATGCTAGCTGTAGCCACGGCAGCGAGTACCTCGACATCGCTTAATGGAGCATTACGTATTAGTAGTGAAACATTGCGCCTGGCTAGATCTGGTTAACTATATAGCCTTCTCATGTCTATGTGAAATGGGCCCTCTAGTCCAGATGATAGCTTAAACTTGCCCAGCTCAACCATGCCATGTCTATAAAGCTTCTTCACCACGATGTCCAACCACGACACGATCTCACCCGGTTGACTTGCTTGTTCCTAATCATAATTGCGGTTTCATATGGGTTTGAAGAATCCGTTATCGCCCTGCCTATGATCTCGTAATCCGGCTCCGGCACATAGAGCATCACATAGTTCAACGCCTTAAACGCCTATTCCAGGCGAATACATCTTGAATCTTTTCTCCAAGCGTCTCTCCGTCCTTTTTTATAATGCCTCGGTCTCGTAGCCGAGGCCGCAACACCATGTACATTTAGTTCGATCGCGTTGTTCACCAATTCATTCAAATGCCTATCGATGTATTCCATCGAGCCTGGATGGAACATGGAGACCCCCAGTATTGGTTTTAAACCTAAGTCTATCATATGTTGATTTCAACTCGCTAAGAGCACTCTTAACGCCTACGAATCCATGGGTTATCACAGAGTCAAAGCCTTTTTCCGCTAGTTTGCTCACAATCATTGACATTATACACCCTATATCCGCTAGTTTTAGATCAGCTATCAGCTCTTTGTCCGTATATTGTCTCAGTCTATGTGCTTTCCCCAAGCCGTATTCAAAAAATATATGTTAATCCAATTTGAAACGAGGAAGAATAGGGTTCAATGAGTTGACTATTTCTTCTTTTATTCCTTCAACACTGGAGGTAAACGGTAGATCCTAGAGCAACAGCTTACACGATACTCAATTAGACTATTCTGATGTGAAAAGTATATGAAACCTTATCCTGGCCTTGTTTGAAAAACACGTATTGATATCTATAAATGTCCTTGTGCCAGTATAAGTCCGATTCTCTTCATGTCAAGACCTTATGTAACATGTTTTTCTCAATAGCCATTTTGAGCTCTCTTGCAATTCTTCTACCAGTGCTCATTGGTTCATTCCAATATAGATAGGAATAGGGGCTCCCAACTATGTATAGATTTGTGCCAGCCACAATCCTACCTGAGAACTCGAACACCACAATATCCATGGTTTCAGTGATAATGCTTTCCAAGCAGAAGGGGCCTATGACCCCTGGTGGTATCCTGTATACAGAGTATTCGACAAACTTCTTACCATATTCCAGGATCTTGGGTAACAAGCTCTCTCTAAGCACAAGAGGCAAATTACCCACTACGATGAAAGATGGTTCCACGTTGAATTCCCCATACATGTTCACAGGTATTCTCCTTAAACCATCAACATTGCTTTCATATCTTATATCAGCACCCATGATCTCCAATCTATTCATGACCGGGCTATAAAAGTAGTGGTAATATGCAGGCGTGCCCACTACATACTCCTGTATAATGATCTCTTCGACGCTTCTTATCAACCCCCTTTCAATGTATTCTCTCACTCGTTTCTCAACGATATCCATAGAGGATGATATGAAATATCCTTTTCCACCTTTCGCTCCTGGTAATTTCACGATAACGGGTCTATCAAGTTTTTCACCTAATTTATATATCCTTGGTATTGGGATGCCGGCATTTGCGAGGAAGTTCATCTTGGCTTGTTGATCCCCCTCAATTACGAATAAATGTCTATTGCCAAAGTAAGGTAATGGTAAATCCATTGCACAATTCAGCCCAACGTATTCAACTAAACTACCATGGGGGATCATCACTGCATTGTTTTCAGCCAATTTTGATAGAACTCTCTCGCTACATACATCTCTCCATTTATCCACCACAATCATCTCATCAACTAGGTGTTGGAACTCTTTATAAAACCACTCCCTCTCTCTCAGTGTGATCAAAATCGTTCTCAAGCCCTCCTGCTTAGCTCCATGAATTATTTGAAGAGAGCTATGACTGGCCAACGTGGCCACTGAGATCTCGCCGGTTCTTTCATATTTCTTGATCAGTTCTTTTACCACGACATCGTCACCCTTGTCTTAGCACGTTTTTCGCGTACTCGAGAGTCCTTTTGACCAAATCCTTTATACAACCTAAATAGTTCTCCGGCCTAAGTAGCTCTATTAATTCATCTTTGGAGAAATAATTGGAGAGTTCGGGATCCCTCATTACAGCGTCCACTAATGTCTCACCTTCCCCGATAGACCTGGTTATATCCATTATCTTGCTATGTGCCTTATGGCGCGGCCAGCCTTTCTCAACCAGTTTCACCATTAACAACTCACTGTAAATGAGCCCCTTTGTTATCTCGATATTCCTTCTACCGGCCTCCGTGTTCACGTAAAGGATATCAAGTAACTTAGCCATGTCATTCAACATCTGGTCTATGGTTAGAAACGCGTGTGGTATCAATATCCTTTCACTGGAGCTATTGGTCAGATCCCTTTCATGCATTAAGGGTATGTTCTCTAACGCCGTTACGACTAACCCTCTCATGACCTTGGCTAGACCCGATATTCTCTCCGAGATAACGGGGTTTCTCTTATGAGGCATGGTGCTACTGCCGATCCTAGGGCTGGACTCATATAGCTCATTGATCTCAGGCCTAGACAGCTCCCTGATCTCCAGCGCAAATCTATCAAGCTGGGATGCCAATATAGCCAGGACAGCTATTAACTCGGCAAAGCCATCCCTGGGAGCTACTTGCGTTGATATGATATGGGGGTCTATGCCTAGCTCGTGGGAAACAGCTCTCTCGATCAAAAGCCCCTTGTCACCCCACGCCGCCATAGAGCCCACTGCGCCCGACATTTTAACTCTCACAATTCTTTTCTCTATTTCAACTAGTCTTTCATAACTCCTCGTCAACTCGTAGACATAGTTAGCGAATTTGAAGCCAAAGGTTATTGGAACAGCATGTTGGCCATGAGTTCTACCAGGCTCTACTGCGTCAATGTACATGTTCGACATGTTCATCAATCTCTCTATTATAGCCCTTAGTTTCCTCTTAACAATGCCGAGAGCGTCCTTGATTAAAAGGGCCCAGGCAGTATCAACTATATCGTAACTCGTAGCCCCGAGATGGACATATTTACCACATTCACCACATCTATCGCCTAGTATATATGTCATAGCTGCTATGTCGTGTCCTAGTGTCTTCTCTTTTTCATATATCTCCCTGGGCTCTATGTTTGCGCTACACCTGTCAAACTCCTCTACGCAATGAGGAGGAGCTATCCCGGCTTCTACGAGCCCTTTCATCAATGCCCTTTCCACCTTTATGTAAATGTTCACAATGTTTGGCAACGTGAATATCTGTCTCATCTCGGGAGATCCGTATCGCCATTCGAATACACAAACATGTTCATAACTCATATCGACACCCTATGTTACTATTTCGCTTAGACAATCCATTCGAACACACTCTTTGATCTCGATTGCTATTCTCCTGCCAAGGCTTATTGGACGCCCGAAATATAACTTGCTGTACTGGCTACCTATTCCCATATATGCGTTGGTGCCTCCACCTATTCTTAGAGCTACATCATATACCACTGGTTCCAGGTTCTTTGTTACTATTAATTGCAATGTAAATGGCCCTATAATACCGGGTGGCTCTATTTTCCTCGTAGCATCTACGAATTTCTCCCCTATCTCATATACTCTCTCTAATAAACTCTCTCTCATAGTTACTGGGATGTGTCCAACCTCTATCATCTCGATATCGAAGTGATCTTTCAAATCGATCTGTATGTCGGCAGGTAACCTTATGAAACCATCTATATCAGACTGTATTCTCCTATCAATACTGATCAATTCTAATCTATTATATGCAACTGAATAGAAATAATTAATATTGAAATGCGCCCCTAACACGAGTTCCTCGATCGACATTTTATCTATATCTTCCTTTCTCACGACACCTGCGTTGGCTAGCTTATTGAATCTCCTGTAAAAATCATCTCTATCCACCGCTATGAAAAACCCCCTTTCAACACGTTTAATGGCATGCGGTATCTTAACAATCACTGGTCTATCTATCTCATCGGGGTTTCCGAATGTCCTGGGCCTTTTAATACCAGCCAAGTCCAGTATTCTATAGTAGTTTTTCTCGCCAATTCTCTCCTCATATCTCAACAGGTACCTATTGCCAAAAACAGGAACTGTGAAATGTCTCTCAATGTTCTCATATCCCACATAGACAGCAAAACTCCTATTGGGTATAAAGATCGTGTTTTTCTCTATCAATTTCCCTATGATCTCCGGTTTGACCACATCAACGAATTTCTCGAGGATTAGTACCTCGTCTATAAGCCCTGGAAACAGTGCTGTGTATGTTTTCTCACGCCCTTTCTGGCAAACCGCTATTGTTTTAAAGCCTTCATCACGGGCTCCATCAAACACATCCAAAGCCGAATGACTAGCTATGCATGATATGGTTATTTTGTCCTTGCTATATGAGTTTAGGACACTTGTTACATCTATTTTAGAGCTCGACAACTCTATTACCTGCCCAATCTATATGTAACCTTACGATTCCCTGACCGGGTTTAACATGGCCAAGTATATATGGGTGAAAACCATGTCTATGAATCATGGACACGAGTTCATCCACACGGGATTTATGCGTGGTTAGGACGAGACCTATGCCCATGTTGAAAACCCTGTAAGCCTCGTCGAGCGGAATATCCCCTTTTTCCATTAATAACCTGAATATGGGCGTAGGTGGGGGTGGTCTCAGCTCCATGTCAAGTGATTCACCTAATACTCTTTTCAACTTACTCCACCCGCCACCGGTTATATGGGCAATGGAGTTCACGATGCCGTTTTCCACTGCCTCTAACGCTAGGTTATAGTATATTGCCGTTGGCTTACTTAATTCGTCCCCGATATTTATTCCATCGATTTCCTTGTTGTAATCACCTATCACTTCTTCCACGATCTTCCTGGCCAGGCTATAGCCATTTGCATGTAAACCGTAGCTATTCACCCCTATCACCACATCATAGCCCTGTGCCTTATTTTGAAACGGCTTTCTTCTAATTGCCAGGACTATGCATACAACATCTAGGCCCTTCACTACACCAGGCATTATGGCCGTCTCGCCAGATATTATCGGGGCCTTAACGTGGATCGACGCGTCCTCGATACCCTTCATGACCTCTGCATACATGTTTATATCTGGTTTTTCCATAGCTATGTAATCAGAGAAAGCAAGCGCTCTGAACCCGTCACAGGCAATATCATTTGCATTCATGACTACACAGTCCCATCCAGCTATTCTTAGTTTACCGGTCTTCAATAAGACCAAAGTCTTTGTCCCAACACCATCTACATGTATCCCTATATCCCCTATTTCGCCTCGGATGAACTGAACATATCCCCCTATATTGCCTATTTCCACACCTATATGCGAACTCGTTTTCTCCACGATCTTTCTCGCTATCATGTGCATTTGCCTATGTATATCGAGGTCAACCCCTGCATCACGATATCTCATATTATCACCTCGAACATGCAATAACTCCTTGATATTTCAATGGAATTGGATAAAGACAGGAGAAACACGCGTGACAAACCCTGGGCAATCCAACAGCTTTCAACAAGTTCTCTAGGGTATTATAAGCTAAGCTATCAGCATTGATTAGTTTTTTCACATCCTCAATATTATTTGAAAACGCGAGTTCCCGTTTCGAGTGCACATCTATCCCCATGTAACATGGGCATTTAAACGGGGGAGATGCTATCCTCACATGCACCTCTAACGCGCCCCCGGATTTGATAAGGCTAACTATTTGCCTCATCGTAGTCCCTCTTACAATTGAATCATCTATTAATATGACTCTTTGTCCTTCAATAGCTGTCTTTATGGCATTGTACTTGAGACTTGATATCAGTCCACGCATATTGGGCGGTGTTATAAACCCTCTGCCTACATATCTGTTCACGAAAAGGCCCTCTACATATGGAATCCCGGTTTTACTGCTATATCCAAGAGCTATTATCCTACCCCCTTCTGGCACCGGGATCACTACATCTCCGTCCACTGGTTCAACCGTGGCCAATAATTCACCCATTTTGAAACGAGCATCATATACACTTATGTTGTTGAACACCGTGTCAGGCCTACTGAAGTATACATATTCAAACACACATGGGGATGGATCTATGTTCCCACGTGCCCTTGTCCTCTCAACACCGTGTCCATCGTAGGATATTATCTCTCCATAACCAACTTCTCTCCATGACTGAAGCCCCATTACCTCCAGTGCCGGGTTCTCGGAGGCGACGTAAAAGCCATTATGTATTGCGTAAGCCAATGGATGAAAACCGTGTAAATCCCTGGTAACGACTATTCTTGGTTCATTGGTTAATACAACCAGGCTATAGGCACCGTTCACAAAACTGGGTAAATCCCTTAACGCCTCTATAACGTCATATCCATTATTTATTACAAGTTTCAACAACAATCCAGCCAGGACAGTTGAGTCATTATCGAATACACATGGATATACTTTTTTCAAATCTATTTCTTTCCTAATATACTCAAGTATCTCTACGTAGTTGGCTATTGTGCCGTTGAACGCCATTGCTATCTTGATTTTATCAGTCGATATTACGACTGGCTGAACCGGTGTACTGTAATCACCGGTCGTGGAATATCTGGCATGAGCTATCCCGGCTATGGCCTTGGCTGGGCTTTTAACATACTTATCAATACTCCATATAAAGCCGTATAGATGAAACCGTGTCTTGATGACTTTCAATCTCAGCTCATTACCCACGATGGCGAATCCATAGCCTTCTTGGCCCCGATGCTGTAGATTTATCAACATCTTGATCATTGTCTCGAAAATCTCTTTGAGGCCTCCCGGTTTGAAAACACCTACTATGCCACACATGCTCTACACGCTTTCAAGGGTTTCCGAGAGGCGTTTCTCATAGATGTTTACCAATTCCCAGAGGTCTATCGTTATCAATTCCACGTCTTTCTTGGTGAAGACGACAACTGGCTTATCTATCGTCTCGCCGATAACCCCTATTATAACCCCGTGTTTTTCAGCTATTTGTTTAACTAATCCAACACTATTAGCTGGGATCTCGATTATATAGCGTGCCTGTGTCTCAGAGAATAATAGCTCATCCAACCTGTCACATGCTTTATGAGGTATTAATGCCGTGTCGACTTTAAACCCTATTCTACCGAGAACGCTCATCTCAATAAGGGCTGTTGCTATTCCGCCAAGTCCAATATCGTGCACAGAGTAAGCTAGATCTCTTTCTACGAGCTCATGGATGAAACCACTTGTTTTCAGTTCCGAGACAGGTCTAGGCCTGGGTATTTCACCTCCCTCGATACCGTGCACTGTATACAGGTATTCAGATCCGCCAAGTTCCGGGTACGTGATTCCCGCTATCAGTATCAATGAACCTGGTTGCTTGAAATCAAAGGTCTTAGCCCTGGAGACGTCATCCACTCGTCCAATTCCAATTATGGTTGTCGTGGGCCTTACTTGGACCCCCCTATGATCCTCATTGTAAAAGCTGACTTTTCCCCCTATCACTGGCAAACCTAGCTCGCTAGCCATCCATGCAACGCCCTTTAACATCATCTCGAAATACCAGTAATGCCACGGTTTCTCTGGGTTACCGGCATTTAATTCATCTACAATTGCGAGAGGCGTTGACCCCACAGCCACGAGGTTTCTAAAACACTCTGCTACGACATTCGCTGCCCCATTAAATGGATCTATACTGGTGTATCTCGGGTTTCCATCTCCCTTGATCGCTATACCTCTTTTATCGCTTAGATCGCCTGGATTTATTCTCAACACAGCTGCGTCTCCATAGCCCGGTTTAATGATTGTTCTAACACCCACCTCATGATCATATTGTTCAAAAATCCATTTTCTCGATACTATGTTAAACGAGGAGAAGACTTTTAACACAGCCTCCTTCAGATCTACCTCTCGTAACTTATATATTGGTTTAAGCCCTTTGAGGGCGTCTAATGGGGGCTCCGAATCCCTTCTAATACTCCGTGGCTTGGCGAGTTCTTTAACGGGCACATCTGCCACTTTAACACCTTTGTAATAGACCTTTAGGCGATTTGTAGAATCAGTAACGCCTATCAAAGAGTATTGTAAACCATACTTCTCAAGTACCTTGATCACTTCTTCTAATTTATCTCTTCCAAGTATTAACAACATTCTCTCCTGGCTCTCAGAGACCAGTATTTCCAATGGCGTTAGATTCATCCTAAGATGTAAATTACTCAATTCTATTTCACCACCAAGGTTAAACTCCGCCAATGTCTCGCTGATTGCCGTGGTTAATCCACCGCCTCCAAGGTCCTTGATGTATTTGACTAGTCTTTTCCTAGCCAACTCTAACACAGCGTTTATCAATAACTTCTCGGTCAACGGGTCTCCTACCTGTACAGCGCCAATCTCTTGATCTACATCATCGCTCAGGGCCTTGGACGCGAAACTACTACCAAGTAGTCCATCCCTGCCTGTCGGGTTGCCGATTATTACGATCAAATCACCTGGCTTGGCGTCTCCGATGATTATCGCGTCTGACTCAACTATACCAACACATCCAACGTTGACCAACGGCTGTCTATTGAATGAACTATCGAACCATGTATCGCCGGCGACTGTGGGAACACCAATTCTATTTCCATAATCACTTATGCCCTTGACAATGCCCTTGATTAGCCAATTTGCATGGGGATCCCTCGGATCCCCCATATATAGCAAATCTAATAGTGCTATTGGCTTAGCCCCGAGTGTTAATACATCCCTGACAACACCGCCTATACCTGTGGCAGCCCCATTATAAGGGTCTACCGCTGATGGGTGATTATGGCTCTCTATTTTGAGGACCACTGAAATTCCAGGAAACACTTCAATTGCAGATGCATCTCTGCCAGGCCCTATTACAACGTGTTTACCCTCTGAGCTGAATAATCTCAACAATGATCGACTGCTCTTATATGAACAATGCTCACTCCATTGGGCCTCGAACATTGCTAGTTCTTCCTGGGTTGGCTCCCTTCCAAGTATAGCCCTGATCTCATCTATTTCCTCGCGGGATAGAGGCATTACCAGCCCCTTTTGAGAGAGTCTTCAAGGCTTTTGAAAATCAAATAACCATTTCCAATAAAACCCCGTGGAGATAAGTTCTTATTCGCCGATCTTTCAGGATGTGGCATTAGACCGAACACCAGGCCGTTTTCATTGCCCACACCAGCAATGTCATATAGGCTTCCATTGGGATTGTAACCAGGTAGGTAGTATAGAACTGGCGATGTTGTCTTAATTTTATCGTATTCCTCGCGTGGAATATAGTAACGGCCCTCAGCGTGCGCAACTGGCATGTTTATCTCATCATTATCTCTCAATAACTTGAGCCAAGGCCCCTTGGGATTAGATATGCGCGTTTTAACCCATTTACAGGTAAATCTGCCGTGTTCGTTGTATATTAATGCCCCAGGCAGTAAACCTGCCTCCACCAGTATTTGAAATCCATTACAAATACCCAACACTGGTGTACCTTTTTCGATGTCTTCTTTTACATATTCCATTGTCATAGTTCTAGCAGCAATCGCGCCAGCTCTTAGCCAATCACCATAACTAAAACCACCAGGTATCACCACGGCGTCGTATATTCCTGGTTTAAACTCCGTGTACCACACAATCTCCGCTTCCAGGCTAGTTGTCTCCTTAAATGCCACTACCACGTCTTCGTCACAATTTGTCCCAGGGAAACTAATCACCGCCACCCTTGCCATACTCGAATACCTCGAGGCTGTGCACAATTGGGTTATAGATCCTTAGTTTCTCGCACATCTCTTTCACAATTCTCTCCGCTTCTTCAAAACTATCGGCCTCAACATCTAGTAGGAAGAACTTACCTGTTTCCACTTTTTTAATCATGTTATATCCTTTCTTGAGTACGAGGTCTTTGTATATTACCTCGCTCTCCGGATCTCTGAGACCTTTCTTGTACTTAACCACCACGCCTACCTTGTAAATCCCCATATCAATCACCAGGACAAAGTGTGCCTAGGTAGCTATGAGCTAGGCGGGCTTTTTCAAGGGCTTCCTTTACATTATTACCCCTTGCCAGGATCACTGCCATTCGTCGATCTCTATAAGTATATGGTTTTCCAAATACCCTTATGTCCACGCCGGGAATCGACAGCGCCTTTGAAACACCGCTCAGGCTACAATCCCATGCATTGTCTTCATCGACATAGTAGGCTATGCTTGCACCAGGTGATATGATCTTGGGCCTTGGCACAGGTAACCCCACTGCAGCCCTCACATGTATAGCGAACTCGCTCAATTCCTGTGTAACCATAGTCACCATGCCGGTGTCATGTGGCCTGGGCGCGACTTCGCTGAACAACACTCTCCCGTCTGTTGTCAAGAACACTTCGACCCCAAATATGCCAAGGCCCCCTAAGCCGTTCGCCACCTTAATGCCTATTTCTCTTGCCTTCTCTAATACATTGGTCGGCTTATCTGATGGTTGCCATGACTCTATGTAATGATATTTCCCATATCTCCAGTGCTCTACGGGCTCGCAAGTTTCTGTGATCACTTTTCCATCTGGGCCAAGATACCTATATGTCAACACTGTGAACTCTGTTTCAAGGGGTACGAATTCTTCGATAATAACTCTTTTGCTCTTACCTCTTGCATGTGATATCGCATAATTATATGCACTGATTATTTTCTCTCTATTAAATTCCATGACCTTGACATGGCCATGTCCACTACTACTCATCTCCGGCTTTATTATACATGGGTATCCAACTTTCTCGCATCCTTCAATTGCCTCTTCATGGTTCTCGGCGAAGTAATACCTAGTGGTGGGTAAGCCTAGTTTCTCGGCGGCAAATTTCCTCAATTCGATCCTATTCATAGCTATTTTGACAGCCATGGCGTTTGGCACTATGTGATAGCCCTCTTTCTCGAGGTCTATTAACGCGTCGGCGGCTATGGCTTCTATCTCCGGTATTATCACATCGGGATTTTCGCGTCTGACAAGGGTTTTCACAGCATTCTCGTTCAACATGTCTACGACATATCTACGGCTAGATACATGCATTGCTGGTGCCATGTCATACCTATCCACTGCTATTACTTCAAATCCTAATCTAATGGCCTCTATAGCGACCTCTTTACCGAGTTCGCCGCTACCCAATAGCAATACTTTTAATGGCTTGGAGAGAGTAGTTAAAGGGATCTTGTCACGTGGATTCATTTAACCCACCCAAGAGAACTATAAGGGGATTTGAAAACAGCCCTTTGGATGGGATCCACACATAGTACTCGCCTAAAAGGCCCTTTGAGGCCCTATACTTATATATCCTTCTAACTCTCTCAGCTAAGCTGATCCTTTCACGCAATAACTCATGTGAGCCTATATCACTCCTATGGAAAAGAGGCCATTCATCTAGCGATCTAACGTACGAAACGGCTTTCTCTGCTTTTTCATATGCACTTGGATAACCGTCGTCGACACACACGATCTCCACTGAACGCGAACCCTTTGTTACGATGCCGTTATCCCCTAGTTCTACACTGCCATATACTACATCGCACCCTAGATCCATTATACGGGCCTCATCCACTTGAAGTGGGTGACCTGTTGCCTCCTTTCTATGAGAAGGATAGCCTAGAGGCGCCACGACCTTCACTATTGATACTTTTTCCTCGTTTATTACGAGCTTGTAGCCAGCTAATCTTCTATTAGCGGCGCGATCCAGTAATTCCAAGAAATCGCTCTCGACCAAGGGAAGTATTGCAGTGATCTCTGGGTCTCCAAACCTACTGTAGAATTCTATTATTGTTGGCCCCCAGAACCACGTCAACATCATTTGACCAGCTAGAACGCCTGTGTATCGTTCTCTCATTTCCTCGGATAATTTCCTAATTATATCCGAGACTATCTCAACGCTCCTATCGTACTCCTCGATAGTCAGGAAAGGTGGTGTTTTGCCTGGGCCGGCTATACACCCCATTCCACCCGTCTCTGGGCCTATATCCCACTCGAAAGCATGCGGATGATCCTGTATAACGGGTAATGAAACGAAATTATAGCCATCTGTGATCACGTGGACGGTATATTCAACCCCTTCAACCCTTTGCTCCACAAGTATCTTGTATTCAATGTCATCGTAATGTTTCATCTCGTTTAATACATCAAGGGCGGCTGCTTGCTTGATCTTTGATTTCTCGGATGATAGATATGCTCTCGTATCCCTCAATACCCTGACACCTTTTCCTCCAACTTGTCTAGCTGGCTTAACCACTACATCGCCAGCATATTTCATGAACTCCTCTGCCTCACTAAAGTCCCTAAATGCCTGGAAAAACAATCTACCTGGTATTTTATGTTTCCACATAAAACTCCTTGCAAACACCTTGCTCTGCTCTATAATTGAGAGTTTCTTGGAAGCCCCAAAAACTGTGAAACCGCTCTCTCTTAGGGCGTCTGTGACACCCGCGAACTGTGGTTCCTCCGGCCCTATCACCACAAGGTCAGGCGATATCTTCTCTGCTATTTTGACAATTTGATCTGGACTAAGCGTATTAGCCACATATAACCTACCCCCTGTTCTCTCCGATTCGCGTTTTAACCCTGGATTAACATAATCAGCGATTGAATACAGCTTAGCACCGATGGTGCTTTTCAAAACGAACTTGGCTAAGACGTGTTCCCGAGCTCCCGAGCCGATTATCAACACTTTCATGCATATCACCCGAAGAATCGTCTCCCAAAACACCTCCCACATAGGCGTATATTACAAGCCCTAGCTACGTGGTCTAAGCTATCCTCGCTTAGCCATGTCAAGCTATCCACCTCCAGGTACTTGACTATCGCGTCCTCGCTAAGATTTGAAGCTATTAACAATTTCTCATCTATATACATGTAACCATACGGACAACTTCTTGTCAACCGAGGACTGGCTATTAAAAGGTGTATTTCCTCGACCCCTACCTTATTGCGTAGTATTTGAGAAATGGTCTTAATAGTGGTGCCCGTGACCATGCTGTCATCAACAAGCGCTATTCTCTTACCCTCTAATACCTTTCTAATAGGGTTCATTTTCAAGTGTATAGCTATTAATCTCTCTGTCCCAGTTCTCTTAAGCATAGACCTATATCTACCAGGTGTTGGATGAAAGCCCAGTTCAAACGGCTTACGGAGTTCGCGCGCTAATCCAATTGCATATGGATATGCTGTCTCTGGGACCCCAACAACAATATCGATCTCGTTGTTAAAGCCCCTAGCCAGTTCTCGGCCTAACTCTTTCCTAAACTCGTATACATGTATATTGTAATCTATAATGGAGTCGTGCCTAGCCAGGTATAGTGGTTCAAAAACACATAGCGAGCCATTATCCATGTTCGATTCAAACACCTTGAACAACGACTTAGCAATGTAGAGCATTTCACCCGGCTTAACGTGTCTCCTTATATCACTATCCAATATGTCTACTAGCGAAGACTCCGATGAAACTATTGCAAGGTCGAATCCATACCCTCCTATAACCAGTGGCGAAATACCGAGATTACTCCTCATCGACAATATCTCTCCTCTACTCGTTAAAGCAATGAACGACGGTATATCTAGATCCATGCTATTCGTCAAATCTCTTACTACACGTCCAGCTTCGTTGACTATATTAGTTGATCTCTCCAATAACTTATTTAATAATAACTCCAGGTCATCTGTGAACCTATCATATATTGCTACAAGTCTAATTCCGTTTCTCTCGATCTCCAGCCAATGCTTTGATGGCTCATCTGATGATGTAAATGCCACAACGGGCTTTGAAATACCCTGTGAGATCCCCTCTCCCTCATATTCCATGCATAATGGCCTATTATCCACGAGTGTACAGTAGACCTTGTTATCGCCTCCCCTATGCTGTAGTCCTAAGAAAGCATAGTGTAAATATGGCCTGAGATCCCAGCCCTCTTCAAAAGGCATTATGGCTACCATGCCTATAGGCATATGTAATACCTCAGTAGTCTTCAACCCCCTCGATGGATACCCCTAATCGCTTGCCTAACTCTATATATCTCTTGATCAATAGTTGTACGTTCTTGGTTTTCCTAAAGATCTCTTTATCCAAGTGCTCCCCTTTCTCATCCAGAGCCCTGAAAGTATCCCCTGTAATCTCGTCTCCGACCACGATCTCGCCGTTCTCGTCAAAGCCGAACTCTAATTTGAGGTCAATGAGCTTAATGCCCTTTTTCTCCATGTCATTTGTCATTATGCTGTTTATTTTAAGGGAAAGGTCTTCTATTAATCTCAGTTGTCTTTCAGTCACAACACCTGCATATATTACATCCTCGCGTAGGACAAGGGGATCATGTAATTCATCGCTCTTGTAGTGATATTCTATTATGGGCGGTTTAAGCGGCTGTAATGCTTTAAACAAAGGCATTCTTTTCAATTGCGAACCATATGCGTAATTCCTAATGACCACTTCAAGCGGGATCATTTTAAGTTTCTTAACCACCATAGTATCAGAGTTATCGTAGCTTATCATATGTGTTCTTACTCCATTATTCTCTAGTAACTTGAAGAAATAAGCACTGATCCTGGCATTCAATAATCCTTTACCTTTCGCAATCATCCTGATAGCTCCATCAGCCGCTGTAACATCATCTTCGAATTTCATAATCAACGCATTCGGTATTGTAGGATGTTGATAAAGGGTTTTGCTTTTCCCTCTATATATTAAGGTAAGCAAGATTCAATACACCTTTCCTACTTCAGGATGTGTAGATGTATATATAGGTATAGATTAAAAACTTTCGTTACATTATCAAATAAATAACTCTGTGAACCCACAATATTGGGATTCAGGATCCTTTAATCAATTGATTAATTTTTGTATAATTTATATTGAAAAATTCTTGCTAGATAAAACTCTGTATAAAAAGAGGTTTTATAAACCCAACTATTCTTCAATCCACTTACTTTCAATACAGAGAAAAGCATAACATGAGTCTCTAAATAACTCATCCAGCGAAAATAGTTTGACAAAATTGACGAAGTCCATAAGTCTTTTTATGCAGTGTTTTATTTATAAACTTATCAACACATCACTCGGCATATACATGCTAAAGAACACCTGATATGGCCCTAGCCGCCAAGATGCCAGTAGTAGCTACCACGTTTATCCCTCTTGAAAGCCCTACACCATCCCCGGTCACGAATGTGCCTTCAATGTTTGTTTCCAGTTTGCAGTAGTCTGTCTTTGCCTTCACACCATAATATTATTTTATCTCAGGGACATATAGAAGTGTTTGTGGAGATGCTACACCTGGATATATTCCATCAAGTCTTTCTATGACTTCAAGAAAATTCTGTATAACTCGGTGTGGTAGAAATATGCTTATATCCCCAGGTGTTACATTTTTCAGAGTTGGGGTTATAACATTCCTAGAGGTCCTTTCCCATGTACTTCTCCTGTCTTTTTCTAAATTCCCTAATCTCTGTATAATGGGTTTCCCTATGCCCACTCTTGTCGCTACTCTAGCAATCGATTTAGCCGATTCGAGAACATCCGAGTATGGATCAGTCGACCTTAGAGTGATTAGTAATGCGAAGTTAGTGTTCTTTGATTTGAATACTCAATATGTCTCGCCGTTAACCCCGATCGTACCATCATCACAGTATTCCTTGAGTACTAGCCTTGTGGATTAGTGCAAAAAGTTCTAACCATATCGTCATATACCTTGGTGTACATGACGGTCTTGGGGTGTGATTTATGCTTGTAATATGCTCTGCTACATAACTATAATATTTCAACTCCGGCACCGATGTCCAGGGGCCCTGACTCGATCTCTATGCCTATCGTCATCGTTACCTCCTCAAACCATTTTACCCCCACCACGTCCCGAAGCTATTAATAGCTTTTTAACATAAAATTCGCCCCTAATTGCAATCAACTTAAAACCTCCATGATCTCGCCTTATGTCCTCTACGCTAATTAAAGTGGAGATCTTGGCATTTCTCTCCTCGAGATATCTTGTTATATTGCTTACTATTTGAACCATTACATCTGTCCCTAGAACCATCTGAAACGTGGGTATGTATCTAGTACCGGGCTTTGCAACCAATTTCTCTATGTTTTGGATTTCTTGGGATCTGTCATGATCAGGAACTCTTTGGCACGCTGAATTCGGCGAAGATCTCATCAATGTATTTGATGAGCTCCTCTGCTTTATTCCAATCGTCCAGCAGCTTCTCCAGATGTAGATGCGCCCTATAGGGAGGTATATCAAGTACCTTTCTTTCTTCGAGCCAACACGCACTATTCTCCTCTCACCCACGTCGATGAGCGAGCCCTTCCTAATTAAAATGTTCGAAGCGTTAAAACACACTCACATAAACAATCAAAAATGTAACCAGTTTCCATCCCCGCGTGAACACAGGAACTAATCCAAACGAGCCCCAGCATGCAGAGCCGGAGAACCCGGGTTCAAATCCCGGCGGGCCCGCTTGTCTTACTTACTAGTAACTAAGGTCCGTTAATACACTTGTTGCTTTGATTCCTTGGAAGAGCCTCCTCGTTAATACGGCTTGTGCTTTCTACCTGTAAAAATACTTTGAAAGGATTTATCAACTGTAAAGACTAGTATTTAAACGTCGCTACCTGACATGAACATGCTGGGAAACTTATCCGATATACACTAGTTCTCCAGCGCACGGGTTCACTGATAGAAAATGCAAGTTTCATCTTTCATTTGAAGGCGCTTATTAAGTAGACATTGAATACGCATGTTTTCCTAAAAATTCGAAATTAGTGAAGAAGTTGATTTAGGCCTTGTAAGGTTCATCGTATTATGCGATTTAAGATTGAAGTTTTACAAGCTTTATACTATTGTTCTTCTTTCTATAGTGTAAAATAATGTAGATTAAAACTATCGTAGATGATGATATACTGAATATGGTTAGCTCTCGTATCATTGGTGGGTTCCATGTTACCTTAACCTCACCTTCCTCTTCTGGAACAACTACTATGAATCCTGTTGGTGATCTTAAGAGCTTCGCGTTAGAACTCCAATGAGACGCGTATGCTAACTTAACTAAGTACACTCTATCCTTTCGTACCTCGATATGGAATTCCGGTGGAGATGATTTTATAGAGGCGTCAATTTCTTCTACTTTTATCTCCATAAACTCCTTAATGTAGCTTAAAAGTTTCGAAGATTCGTAAACAATACGCTGAAGGCTATCCATAGTTAAATTCTTATCCCATTTCGCATACGTATAAGGATTACCTGGGTCGTACGGTAGTAACCGTGAACTAAACAAGGGGGTTTCAACAATAGCAAAGAGTTCTGTTTGATTTCTCACATTAAAAGTATCACCAGACATTAGAAGAATTGTTCTATACCCGTTTTTAACGTATTCGTCAGCTTTATCCATTCTAATCGTTATAACACCTGCTATAAGGTCTTTTGGAACCTCTTGCTCTACAGATAAGAACACAAATTTATGACCATCCAGAGCAAAGAGTGTTAACACCCTTGGTAGTTCGGGATCTGTGTCAAATACCACGACCTTTGATGAAATCGCCATCGGAGGTTTTCTGCAATACTCATAGAGAGTAAAGTTGTATCCTCTGTAGTGATAATCAGCTACTTTGACTAAGTTGATAGAGACTAGGTACATTTCTATATTTAGTGAAGAATTTGGTAATAATTTGTCAACCCATATATCAATGATTATGTCCTTCACGGTTACACGTTCATTCAACTTAGAACGAGGAAGTTGAAAAATGCGTAAGGTATTTCTATTTTCATCAATAGCGCTATACAATGTGACCATTTCCAGCTCTTGATTATCCTCTTGAACAACGACGACTCTCATGATGTTATCTTCAGCGCTCATTAACTTTATTAGAACTCCATTGAATTTTTCTAAAACCAAGTGTTCATTTAGGCTACATTGTAATCTATGGTAATTAAACTCGGTAAGTACGGTGATCTTCAATGAACACTTCCTCGAGATCAGCTCTTCGCTGATCGGAGTAAAGTTTACACCTATATCTAGGTCTGTGAATATGTAATTAGACCTTGTTAACTCCAAGATATTTTCAAGAACTACTGGACTCTTCACTAGGTTCGTTACCCACTCGTAATAGACTGTTAGGTCAAAGAAGGTCGGATCACCCTGATTGTAAGAACCTGTAGATGTTTCGTAATCATACATTGAAGAAAAAACCACCGGGCTATTGGTAAGAATTAAAGGAACACCTACTACAAGAACACGGTTGTTTTTTATCACCTCAGTAAGGCCCGGGAAGGCTTCGTTTATTGTTTTTTCATAGGGAAATATTGTTGATGTGATTATTAAATTGGCTAGCAACGACACTAATAAGATTATTCCCAAAGTCAAGTAACCGAGAAACCTATTCTTTAATACAATCACCTTTCTCATGCTCGGCTCTAAACTGAGTATAAGGAAAGTTGGACAGTTAACGTATAAAAACCTCCACGGTAATACAAGTTTCGCTATTCTGTTTATTGCAGCCATGTTTTGAATGTTAAATGATGCCAAAGCAAGAAACACGAGAGGAAAAATGGTAGAGAGCAATAAAAAGTGTGAAATAACTTGTTTCCCTGAATGATTATCGTTTATTCTGAATAAGCGTATAGCCACATATAAGCACAACGATGCCATTATTAGGCTAACTACATCAATGCTTAAATATTCTGTCTCCAGTAATAGAGAAAATCTACCAGGAGAATACTCGTAAAGTGGAGATGCATCATTGAGTGTTAATAACATTGAAACTACATATGGTAATGATACCAGAAAAGCTATTCCAAGATACGTAAGAATAGCCGTAACAACCTTCATAAGATTCTTACGGAAACCGGTAAAGAACCAAGCTAGCAAAAGTAATGAAATATTTATTGTACCATAGCTATGAGAAAGAACAGATAATCCACCAATAAATCCTGAAGCTAAAAGTAGCTCCTTTCGACGTGTTCTCTCATACTCCAGAAGTATTGAGAAGGACATCAGAGTTAAGCTCCATGAGAGTAGGTATGGGAATGCACCGCTATAGTACAAACTCATTACTGTAGGAAAGGATGCGAGAATCGCCATGGCAATAAGGGTTGTTTCTTTGGCAAAACCTAGTTTACGTGATAACATAGCGGTAGCCAGAAGATACAATACTACGGTGAGAACTCTTCCTATTTTATATGCGAGTACGGGTCCAGATAATAGTGATGGTAAAAATAGAATCACGTAGAATAGTGGAGCATAGGTAAGCATGATCATTCCATTGTACTGTCTAAGACTTAATCCTTTGTTCTTAATAAAGTCTTCCCAAAATGCGTGGGTTCTGTATATATGCGCTCTAGAGTCGCCATCGGGCGGAATGGTATTTAAAGATAAAGCTTCCAGCGGGTTTAACGCGATTACTGCACAAATCATAGCAAAAAAAATGTAATTTAGCAATTCCAGGTGGCGCCTTCCTTTAATCATAGGTCCCGTACCTATTACTCCGTGTTCTACTAATGATTCAATGCCACAAGACTTTGATCTTGTATAAGAAGTACAGTTTATATAACTTCAAATGTGTTCACGAAATCAACTCCCTGCCCGGGTATGTAGAGACATCCGATCTTGCGGATTCGATCGCTGAACGTGGCTAAAATGTAGATGAATTCCAAAAATTATTATTGCACTCACGCTTTACTAATAGTCTTGAAAGCTTACTAACGGGAGTGCCATGAGCCTTAAATCGCTCAACATTTTACTCGTTGCCGGTTATGGTGGTCACTCCGGCTATGTTTACGCTGTAGCGCTAGAGCTCTCCAAGGTTGGATTCAAAAACAATGTTTTTCTTGTAGCTGAGGAGTATTCTTTCCTAGCTGAGAAGTTCAAAGACCTTGGTAGAGTATATTATCATGTTCTACCCCGAAGACCTGGTGAACCAGTGTTAAAGGATCTAGGAAGGTGGATGAAAGCGTTTTATCAGTCATTTCGACTACTATTGAAAGAGAACACTAAAGTTGTGTTTGCTGGAGGTTCTAATTTCTCTGTTCCACCATCCTTGGTAGCCACGGTTCTCAGGAGAGCAAAAGTGTACACTATTGAAGCTATAGAGCACTTTTCTAAGCCTTCGAGAGCCATTAAGTTCCTCGAGTTTTTTGGAGCAAAGGTGTTTCTGCACTGGGAAGAACAACTGGGAATGTTTCCAAGGGGGATTGTAGTTGGTCCAGTTTACGAGCCTCCCGTTTACGAACCCAGGGACGAAGGCTATGTGCTTGTAACGACTGGAACAATTGGGTATAAGGAGTTGTTCGACTCCATTGAGAAACTAAAGCTAAACAACGTTGTCATACAAACAGGAGATGTGGATCCAGAGCCCTACCTCAGGAGAAACCCTTCGTGGAAAGTTTTCAGGTACACTAGTGATATACACAGGTGGATCGCGGGTGCAAGCATCGTTATTACCCAGCAAGGAGTTACCGCTGCAACCGCCAGCTTGGCTTACGGGAAACCGGTCGTAGTGGTGTGGAACCCCAGGGTTGTTCTCGGTGCACCGAAAAATGATGTAAAGATCTACGCTGAGAAGCTAGAAGCAGTTTTCATCGAGAGACCGGGCGTAGAGGAGCTAAAGAGAGCCTTGGAGCTCGCTCATAAACCCACTAGGATTTACCCTAATGCTGCAAGAACAATTGCAAAGATTCTAGTTGAGGAGCTTAAATAGCTAAGTTCATCATCGCCAAATACGAAGTAAGCGCTGCGAATACTACTAATATCGCGCTTCGCGAGGAAGCGAATCCTCCGTCTCTGATTAGAACCACTGGCAGCATCACCATTAGAAAACCTATACTACTGTAAGCTGAAAACGCGTGCTTGTCTAAGGGTGATGCTAGTGGTATTCTCAATAGCATAATGTAGGCTACTACTACAAGAAATATTACTACAAAGGAGTACAGAACGTACTGCTTTGTCTTCTCGCGTACCTGTTTTCTCACCGATGCAATTTCGTCCAAGTAATCAACAGCGTGGACAAGGTGTTTACCTTCAGCTGAGCTGTAAAGCATAGTTGCAAGCGAGAAGAGAAGTACCTTGAAGGCTAGTTTTGGAAGCTTAATCATCTTTAAAACTTTCTTTGGGTTAACGCCCAGCATTAAACTAAACCAGAGTAACCTGTACCGAGCCGAGCTAGAGGAACCTAGGGACTCCAGCAATGCTGTACTCACTGGTCTACCCATTAACACCTGCGAGTAAGTATCGTAGATTACGCGGAACGATTCCTGCTCGAGAATATTGTTCACAGCAACGTGTTT
>JAWBJM010000018.1:0-27681 GCA_038832545.1 Pyrobaculum sp. | reverse complement strand
GCCAGGGGCACTACGTAAGTGAGGTCGGGCTGGAGGTAAAACACGGCGGAGCCGTACTTCCTCTCCACTGCAGTCACGTTGTAGCCCAGCGGACGCGTGAGGAGGGAGGCCTCCGTCGCGTTGAGCCCGGCCGCGGCGGCAAAGGCCAGGGCCTCTTGGAGGTCGGGCGGGCCGCAAGACCCCTCGTCGATGTCTTGAGAAACGGCCGCCCCCGGCCTAGACGGCCAGTCAAAGGCATACGTAATGCGCTGACCCCTCAAAACGCCCGCCCGCCAGAGGGCGCAGGCAACCCGCTGAGGAGAGACGTCCGCCAAGACAAGCGGCCCATCCGCCTCCACCCTAACAGTCTGCGCCGCCCACGCGTCGACAAAAACGATGTAGTAGACGCCGGGCGACGCAGTGCCGGAGACGACGCACTGTTGCCCCCCGCCGGTGGAGCACTCAAAAGCCGCAAAGCCCTTGTCAGATACGACATACGCCAAAGCCCGCGGAAGCTGATACGACCACCAGCCTTGAATTGTAACCGCCGTGTGCTTCTTAAACTCCACGGCCAACACGAAGAACCCCCATCGCCGAGGGGTCACCCCGAGTGTCAAAGACGGCGTAGTTAGGCCCCACCTCGAGAAACTTCCCCTCGGGGTTTGGATACGGGCAAGACCCCACGTCGCAGTGGACGAACTCCCCCCAGAAGACGTTATACGCCAAGGCCGACAAGGCCAGGAGGAGAACCCCGAGAATACCCGAAAACCGTAACTCGCATAATTGCTGAAAACAGTTAAAACGAAAAACTCGA
Source organism: Pyrobaculum sp. (assembly GCA_038832545.1). Lineage (GTDB taxonomy): Archaea > Thermoproteota > Thermoprotei > Thermoproteales > Thermoproteaceae > Pyrobaculum. The sequence goes on along the minus strand of JAWBJM010000018.1, from coordinate 26,888 downwards.
CGAGAAGTTGAACAAAAGCAGACGACGTGGAGTCGGAGAGGATGCCGCAATCAACGCCGAGAGGCACGGCAGAATAGCCCCCGCGCCGCCGGTCTTGGTGACAAGAAGCCCCCAGCCGCCAGGCGGTCCCCGCCTCATTGCGAGCAACCCCTCAGCGACCGCTCGACGAAGATCTCCGCCCCCTCCCCGTACACCGCAAGCACGCGCCTCCGCCCCGCCCTCCCCACCGCACCGCCCCTCCCCGGACTTAAGCCCCGCCGCGCGGCCCGTGTATGAGCAGAGGCGACCCGCCGAACCAGCGGCTGTAAGGCCTCTCCATCACCACTCCCAGCACATGAAGCACGTGGCGGGGGTCGTGAGGCCTAGCGGGTCGCCGGCGGCTACCTTAAGGACGTGGGGGCAAGGGTCAGCGAGGGGCCAGTGGAGGATCGCCTCGTCCGGGACGTCCACCTCCACGAGCTCGGGGATGACGAAAGGTCTCGCGCAGCGCCAAGAGGACGGGACGAAGAGGTCTACGCCCTCCACCCCCGCCTCCCTGAGCGCCCTCCTCACGTAGTCCAACACGGCGCCGGCCACCCTCAGCCCCTCCTCGTTACACGCCACCAGCCTAGGCGCGCCGCAGGGAGAGGCGACGTCTTGCTCAGAGCCTCCGTAAGGCGCCAGCACCTTCACGAAGCCGACCTCCCCGAAGTCCTCCAGCGGGTTCTTGGCAGTGGCCACGAACTCCGCCTCGTAGAGGCCGTCGTCGCCCAAGATCACCCACCTGCCGCCCTCAAGCACGCCGGCCACCCGGTGCCACGCGAGCCACCTGCCCACTCTGAGATACCTACCCCTCTCCTTCACCACCGGCAACTCCGCCCCGGCCAGCTCCCCGCCCCCAGCCCCGTGCACCCTCAGCCCAGCTAGCTTCTCAACCTCTAGCTCAACCCCAAGCCGCTCCGCCGTGAAGCCCTCAGACACCGCCGCCCCCCCAAGCCCCACGTAGGAAACCCCCAAAGGCCCCTCGTAGGCGAAGACCCCCCAAAGCCACCACCACCGCGAAAACCCGCCCCCCGCCGGCATCGGAGGCACATAAGCCGCCCTAAACCCCCGCAAGTCGCCGTCCCAATACGTGTCGTCCTTCTCGCCGCGGGGGATCACCCTAAGCCTAAAATTCTGCCGCCACCACTCCAGAGAGCCTTCCCAGTAGAAGGAGTCCTTATAGAAACTGAGGTAGCAACGGTACACCAGATCCCCCCGCGGGAGTCTCCCCACCACGTAGCTCCAGCCGGCCATACCAACTCCGCCAGCCGAAAATATAAACTTGTCGGCCCGCGGCAGACCGGCGATGGGCCGCTCCGGCGGCTACAGCCGCCGCGTTTGCCCGGCTAAAAGCCAGCTCCACGTCCCCTGTCCTGACCAGACTGACAGGCATCAAGATTTTACGCGTCTTGACCGACGGAAGATCAGACCGGGGTGTCAGTAAAGGACGCCCCTCCGAGTTTCCCTGACTCAGGACGGCGTCTAACCAGCCGGCCGAGGCCGGCAGTGATTGCCGCCAGCCCCTAGTCCCAGGTGAAGAGGTCCACGTCGCCTAGCCTCAGCAGAGGGCCGCAGGTGTCTGTAAGCGGCCAGTCGACGACTTCCCTGCCAAGCGCTACCGGGGTGTTCGTAACCAGAGTCACGTGGGCCCCCTCTGCCTCGCACCTGTGGCCGAGGGGCTCTAGGAGGTGTCTAGTATCCTCGTTGCAAGCCACCAGCTTAGGAGCGCCGCAGGGGGAGGCCACCTCGTCCACGTCGCCGTTGTACGGGCCCAGCACCTTCACGAAGCCAACCTCGCCGAACTCCCCCAGCGGGTTATTCACAGTTGGCTGAAAAACCGCCTCGTAGAGGCCGTCGTCGCCAATTAAAACCCAGCGGCCGTCGTCCAAAACGCCGAGGACTCTATGCCAAGCTATCCAGTTGCCAACCCGGAGGTATCTATCCCTATGCCTTATTACCGGCAGCTCGGCGCCGGTCAGCGATCCCGCGCCCGGGGCCCTCACCGGCGGGCCAATCGGCGAGTAGGGAAGCCATCTGCCGCCGAAGGCGTACTTACACGGGCTCAGGATAATTTCTTGGAGCTCGGACATGCAGTACTCGCACTGTACTTCGAGGCCGCGCTCTGTGAGGACGTAGAGTTGGACCTCGCCGACTGGGTAGCTGAGGCCCGTCATTTTCTGCATGTCTTCGTAGAAGCTGCCGTATCCCCACCACCTAGAGCCGCCAAGCGGCGGGACGCACTTAGGCTTAAAGCCGCCTGTGTGGCGCCTAACTAGAATGAGCCTAACGATTGCCTTCCCCCTTTTCAAATACACCATCGGCTTGGCCCAGACCAGGCCCTCAAACACGACGTACGATATCTCGTCTTTTCCGCCTTCCTTGACCACGTCTACGAGGTGCGATATGCGCCGAAACCAGTAGCGGTTTGAGGAGGCGTGCACGGCGAGGACGAAGCCCCCCTCAGCCCTCCCGAGGAGGGCGATAGTCCCGTCGTACGGCGGCTCCCCCGCGGAGCACGGCCCCTTATAGTCGTTGATCGAGTTGATGTTCCGAACCGCAAGCCACTCCCTAAACAAGAGCTCGACCATGAGACGAAAAACGGGGGAGGATTTATTTATTGAAGCAGTTGTAGAGGGCTGCCCTCACCTCCGGGTCGTCAAAGTCGACGAGTTGTTCAAACAAGACTCCGCGCACCTTGAAGCTCGGCCCATCGCCCTCGTAGACCGCCAATAGGGGCGCCACCTTGTGCCTGTCCATGGCGTCAGCCCACTCCACCAGCCTGCTCTTAGCCTGGGGATGCGCCAAGACTTTGTCAGACACTGGGCTACTGCCAAAGGCGTTGCCCCCCGCAGTGACACCGCTCATCGCGTCCACCCTAAACGCGGCGAGGGCAAAGCCGTATGGAGTAAAGGAGCCCCCAGCCAAGATGCCGGCCTCCTGCAACTTAGCCGCGTTGCTCTTAAACTTGTTAACAGTCTCGTCGATTTTCCTCACCACCTCGGCCCACACCACCCTCCACCCATTCCAATTAGCCAAAGCCAAGCCGTCGGGGGCGGCGCCCCCGGTCCTCCAGCCTCTTAAATGGACATACACCCCCGGCATGTCGCGTAGGTAGTAGCTGGTCTTCTCCCAATACCCCACCAGCCCCAGCATCCCCACCGGCCCCTCCAGCTCCTTGACGGCCACGTCCTTCGGGGCCATGTCCACCTCGTAGGCGGCTTGCACCACGTCTATTCTGGGGCCGAGAAGCCAAAACAGAGGCAGAGCGGCGAGCTTCTGGTGCCACTGGGAGATAGTCGCCAGGCTCGCAAAGGCGCCGAACAACGCGTCGTCGTACTCCACCTCGTAGTTGAAGCACACGTAGCGGACGCCCCTCACGCTCCGCATTTCAAACTTGCTCCGCAGAACCCAGGCAAGGCCATTCTGCTGAAGCACCTCGAAGAACTCCGGAGACGTCCACCTAACAAGCTTCCGCTTCTCATACCACGCCAAGTAGAACCCACCGGCCTCTTCACCGCCCTCCTCATAAAACACGTCAAGGCCCCCAACGCTTACGCTCCGGCCAGCCCGCCCCGGGTTGAAGTAGTTAACACCTTTCTTCTTGTCAAGGCCGAGAATTATGTGCAACTGCCTATCAGACGTCACGATTCCGTTGGGGGTCGTGGCCACCACAGCCGCTACGTCGCTCCTCCCCGTCAACGCCCTGGCCAACTCATCATAGGCCTTGGCCCACTCATTTTCATCAACCCCGTACGGCCCCCACGCCCGCGCCGCGACGTAACCTAAGTGCGATTTATATTTGAATAGCCCGCCCTTTTCGGCCATCTTGACGAAAGATCTGCCGAATTTGTCCAGCGCGTCCTTTGACACCTTGGCGTAGAGATTTGAGGCGAGGTCGACCACGGCCGAGACTCTCTGCGCCCACGAGACGTAAACCGCCGCGTAGTACCTCCCCGCGTGGAAACAAGAGGAGTCGGTCAAAACCCCCGCGTGGAAGCGCTCAACCTCGGCGAAGTCCACGCCGAAGGCTGAGAACACCTCCTCGGCGGCTTGGGGCTCGAGAAGCTGGCGGAGGTCCTCTGCAATAAACACGTCGGGAATCACGAAGCCCGACGCAGTCCCCACGGCCCTGGCCCACTTAGAGGAGGAGAGGGCGTAGTAGGCGGATTTAATAGCGTTTATAAGACCGTTGATTTCCTCAAAGGCCCTGGCCCCGGCCCCAAGCAACTTTCCGAAAAAGCCCACTATCCTCCCCACTGGGATAATTGTCAACGCCACATCGCCGAGGAGGGAGTAGTCGTAGGGGTCTGAAACCTCGTCAAAGCCCCGCCAAAACGCCTCGTTACACGGCTTGTAGGCGTCTACAAGGCGCTTAGTCTCAGGCGGGAGGAACACCGCGTGGAGAGGCCTCAGCAAGACGGAGCGGTTCCCCGACACTAGGCGGGGCTTGTCGAAAGAGACTGAGAAGTTGCCCAGCGAGTACGCGCCGGCGGGGATGTACAGAAAGAGGGAGACATCGTACTGCGCCTCCTCCTCCCGCCAAACTGCAGGCGCCGCAAGAGCCGCGTCCCACGCCCCCACTGACAACGTGAAGTTCAATTCCCTCCCCGTCTTTGAGAACTTGGCCCTGGCGATATACGTCACGTTTACAAACGACGGGTTGCCCACGACGAAGAGCCCCGTCCCGTTGGACTGCACTTCGAAAAACACCGGCACCGCCACCACAGAGCCGTTAGACAGAGCAAACGAAACGGAGCCGCCCCTCCTGTCGACGCCCTTAACCTCAACGCCGAAGCCAAAGGCCTTTAAGAGCTGAGTAGTCTCGCGGGCGTCGAGGCCGTGCACGGCTGCCCAGGCCAGAAGGTGTTCCAAGCCGCCGACTACAAGCCTCACAGGCGCCGAGGCCGCCTCGTACACATCCCACGAAAGCTCCTCAGGTCTCCGCCCCGCAAAACCGCCGTCGGCACAGACGTCGCTCCAGTCGGGGTTAAAGTAGTTATACCTCCCGTGGCACGAGGCCCCAACGGCCTTCACCTCGTAAACCCCAGGGGGCAAATTAACTACAAAAGATAGACTCTTCCTCTCAACCCCCCGCGAAACTAGCTCCCAATACGGCCACCTCCCCCGCGCCAGCTCATAAACCCTGCCCTGGGAGTCGCGGGCAAGCAGTTTAACAAAGTCGGCGGGGCAGTAGGCGTGTCTATACTAAGAGAGGTTAGCCACAACCCTCCACCCCGGCAGGGCAAATTGAGGCAGAGCGAGGCTTAAATCAGTCATATACGGGTTGTGAGTAATTAAAGAGGGCTTTACCGCAAAACTAGTCGCCAAGGCGCCGTCTACATAAACCCACACCATGGAGAGCCCGGCTGGCGTGAAATTCAGCCAGCCCCTATCCCCCACAAAGCTCAAAACCCCAGAGCAGTACACCAACGTGACGTTGGCGACCCTACCCACGTCAACCCACACAGAGACAGTGGAGTTAACCAAATAGACAGTTAAATTATCCGCCATTACATAACGCGCAGGGACATTGCCGTCGTACACCACTACGCTTAATCCATAAGCCAGGCCGATTACGAGAATAACGCCCAACAACGCCCGCATATCTACAAGAAAACAGTAATATTTATACAATACGTTGAACAGTGTACAAAAAGCCGCCTCTGTAGAATGTACTAATCAACGCAGAGTGGGCGTTAGTTAATACACGCGCATCTAGAGGCTATATTTACACTTGTTTACAGTAGTGCCCGTGCCTTATTAACAATACAGCCGGCAAGGCCTTTGCAAAAGAGGGGTAAATATATACGTTCTTCTGGGCAAAAGGGCTAGTTACAAAGATCAGCTTTTTATGAAAAATGTCTGCGTTTACTGGGATAGACGGACGCAACTCCCAATAATTTGACACGCCTACTCTTTAAGAAAAAACCCCCACGCCGCCACCTCGGCCCTTTCGCCCGCCGCCCCGCACGCTCGGGCGATTGGGAGGGGCCGGCTCCCCCCTCGGGAAAACCCTCGGGAGTTACACCGCCCCCCCATCAACCCCGTCTTCTACGGGAGCCCTCGTGCCCCGGGGTTGCCCCCAGGGCAACGGCCGCCTCGTCTCGGGGAGGGCTTCCCGCTTAGATGCTTTCAGCGGTTATCCCCTACGGCGTGGCTGCCCGGCAGTGCCCTGCCGGACAACCGGTACACTAGAGGCCGCGGCGCCCCGTTCCTCTCGTACTGAGGGCACCTTCCCCTCAGGCGGCCAGCGCCCCCGACAGGTAGAGACCGACCTGTCTCGCGACGGTCTGAACCCATCTCACGTTCCCCTTTAATGGGCGGGCAGCCCCACCCTTGGGGGCTGCTGCACCGCCAGGATGGGAAGAGACGACGTCTGGGTACCAAACCGCGGGGTCGATGGGGACTCTCACCCGCGACGAGCCGGTTATTCCTGGGGTAACTTTTCTGTCATGCCCGGCCCCCACTGGTGGGGGCACGAGCGTTCTCTAGGCCCCGGTTTCCCGCCTGGGCCCCTTGCGTTCAAGGGCCCAGTCAGCCCGGCTTTTGCCCTTACACTCTACGGCGGATTTCTGACCCGCCTGAGCCGAGCTTTGGGCACCCCCGATATCTTTTCAGGGGTGTGCCGCCCCAGCCGAACAGCCCACCTGCCGCTGTCCCCGCCTTACGGCGGGTGAGCGGAGGGGCGGAGAGTGGGTGGTGTTCCATGGACGCATCCACGGAGCCCGGAGACTCCGTTTCATCGCTCCCACCTACGCTCTGCACCCCCCACCCCCCCGCAACAGCAGGCTGCTGTGAAGCTCCACAGGGACTTCTCGCCCCGTCGGGGGTCCCAGGACTGTGCACCTGGAGGTGGGTTCGCCGGGCCCCGGGCCGGGACAGTGGGGACCTCGTTGATCCATTCATGCACGCCGGAACTTACCCGGCAAGGCATTTGGCTACCTTAAGAGGGTCAGAGTTACCCCCGGCCTTCAGCGGCGCTTCGCCCGGTTGTACCCGGGGTTCACGTACCGCCAGTGGCCAGGATTCAGCCCCCGTACAAACCCTTACGGGCTAGCGGGGACCTATGTTTTTGTTAAACAGTCAGGTCCCCCTTGTCACTGCGACCTGCGGTCCCCGAGGTATACTCGAAGACCGCAGGCACCCCTTCTCCCGAAGTTACGGGGCCAATTTGCCGAGTTCCCTGGCCCGGGGTCACCCGAGCCGCCTTGGGCTTCTCACCCAGGAACACCTGCGTCGGTTCTCGGTACGGACGCGGGGGCTCGTTCCCCGTCTCCTTTTCACGGGCCCCAGGAGTCGGGCAGACCGGGGAAACCCCCGGCTATTCCCGCCTTCAGCCGGTTCTCGCCATTACGGCACTCCCCGGCCTTCGACGGTTAAACGGGACGGCGGTCCCGCCTGCCCTATCCCGAGGCGTCGGAGACGGGGCCTGCGTTGCCGCAGACCTACCCCCGCGGCACGGGAATATTAACCCGTTTCCCTTTCGGCGGGTACCTACTAGGCCCCGCCTTAGGACCGGCTAACTCCTGGCCTATTGAAGTTGCCAGGAAACCCTGGTCCTTTCCGGCGGAGGGGCTTCTCACCCCTCTTCGCTGCTACTACCGCCGGGATCTTCGTCGACCGCGGGTCCACCGGACCTCTCGGCCCGGCTTCTGCCCCACGGCCGCGCCCCCCTACCGCACTCCGGCCAACGGCCGGAGGCCCGGGGTATCGGCGGCGGGCTTAGTCCCTCTCCATCTTCGGGGCCCCTCGCCTCGGCGGGTCCGCTGTTACGCGTTGCTTAGCCGATGGCTGCTGTTAGGCCCACGGCCCCGCTGTCTTGGGCGAGGGACGCCCTTTGAGATTGACACTAAGCCCGCACTTTGGGGCCTTAACCCCGGTCTCGGTTGTTCCCGTCTCGGAGCGGAGGCTTACCCCACCGCCCCCGCCTCCCCCCTTCTAAGGCGCCGGCAGGTTCGGAGTTTGACCGGGGGCCGGAGCCTCTCGGCTCCCGCACCCCCGATCAGTACTCTACCCCACCGGCAGCCTCTGGGGAGGCCGGGCTGGGACCCGCTTCGGGGGGAACCAGCTATCACCGGGCTTGATTGGTCTTTTGCCCCTAGCCCCAGGTCATGGGAACGATTTGCACATCAGAACCCCTTCGGGCCTCCACGGGGCTTTCGCCCCGCTTCGCCCTGCCCAGGGCTAGATCGCCCGGTTTCTGGTCTCACGGCCGTGACTACGGGCCCTTTCAGACCCCGCCCCTCGCGGGTTACCCCGCTGCGGGCTGTCGGTTTCCCTACGCCTCCGGGGTTGAACCCCTTAGGCTCGCCACGGCCGTGAACTCCCCGGCCCGTGTTTCTAGACGTAAGGGTGGACCCTGGTCCTCCTCCCTCGTACTCCCCCGTCACCGGGGTTTCCTTCGGGAGGAGGCATCCTTTCAAGCCCACCCCACTGTAGCCGCCCGGTTTCAGGCTCTTTTCACCCCCCTTCCGGGGTTCTTTTCAGCTTTCCCTCACGGTACTAGTACGCTATCGGACTCGGGACGTATTTAGCCTTGCCGGCCAGTGGCCGGCGTATTCCCACGGCAAAACTAAGCCGTGGTACTCTGGGACTTCGGGACTCCGCCACGGGCAGTTTCGCCTACGGGGCTATCACCCTCTACGGCGGGGCTTTCCAGCCCACTTCGGCTACTGCCCGCCGGCGGTTGCCCGAGCCCATGCCCCACATCTCCCCCTAGTTCTCCCAGGGGGATTTGGTTTGGGCTCTCCCCCTTTCGGTCGCCCCTACTCAGGGGATCCCTGTTGGCTTCTCTTCCTGCGGGTACTAAGATGTTTCCGTTCCCCGCGTTCCCGCCCCTTACGGGGCGCCGGGACTTATTCAGTCCCGGCAGGAAGCCCCATTCGGGGATCCCGGGTTCTAAGCCTGCCTGCGGCTCCCCCGGGCTTATCGCAGCTTGCCACGCCCTTCTTCGGCGCCCGAGCCGAGCCATCCACCGGGCGGCTTTACCGTGCGGAGCGGTGGATTGCGGGGCCCCAGGAGAAGCCCTTTGGACTACCCACCCCCGGGTGGAGGTGATCCAGCCGCAGGTTCCCCTACGGCTACCTTGTTACGACTTCACCCCCCTTGGGAGCCCCCTGCTCGTCTCCCCACCTCGTCGGCGAGGAGCCTCGCAGGGAGCTCCCTTGGGTGGTGCGACGGGCGGTGTGTGCAAGGGGCAGGGACGTATTCACCGCGCGTTGGTGACACGCGGTTACTAGGGATTCCACGTTCACGAGGGCGAGTTGCAGCCCTCGATCCCTACTGGGGCGGGGTTTACGGGATTGCCTCCCCCTTTCGGGGTCGGTTCCCGCTGTCCCCGCCATTGCAGCTCGCGTGCAGCCCCGGGGTTTCGGGGCATACTGACCTGCCGTGGCCCCCTCCTTCCTCCGGCTTACGCCGGCAGTCCCCCTAGTGTGCCCCTCGCCCCGTAGGGCGAGGTAGCAACTAGGGGCGGGGGTCTCGCTCGTTGCCGGACTTAACCGGACACCTCACGGCACGAGCTGACGACGGCCATGCACCTCCTCTCAGCTCGTCCGGCAAGGTCGTTAGCCTGGCCTTCATCCTGCTGTCGCCCCGGGTGAGGTTTCCGGCGTTGACTCCAATTAAGCCGCAAGCTTCACCCCTTGTGGTGCCCCCCCGCCAATTCCTTTAAGTTTCAGCCTTGCGGCCGTACTCCCCAGGCGGCGGGCTTAACGGTTTCCCTACGCCACCGGCCGGGCCCTAAGCCCGGCCGACAGCTAGCCCGCATCGTTTACGGCCGGGACTACAGGGGTATCTAATCCCCTTTGCTCCCCCGGCTTTCGCCCCTCACCGTCGGGCGCGTTCTGGCCGCCTGCTTTCGCCATTGGTGGTCCTCCGGGGATTAACGGATTTCGCCCCTACCCCCGGAGTACCGGCGGCCTCTCCCGCCCCCTAGCCCGGCAGTATCGCCCCCCGCCCTCGGGTTGAGCCCGAGGATTTCAGGAGCGACTTACCGGGCCGGCTACGGGCGCTTTAAGCCCAGTAAACACCCCGACCACTCGCGGAGCTGGTATTACCGCGGCGGCTGACACCAGACTTGCCCCCCGCTTATTCTCCCGGCTTTTTAGACCGGGCAAAAGCCGGGCTCTTCGCCCGGCACTCGGGGTAGCCCCGTCGCGGTTGCCCGCATTCCGCTGGGGGAGGCCGGCGTGAGAGGAAGACTAAAAAGAGGGGGTCTTAGAGGGATTTCTGGGTTTTATAGTCCGGAGGAAGTCTTCTACCACATCCTTGCCCAGTACCACGACGGCGTAGATAGGCTTGTTCTTTTCGTTCCATTGGTATATTCGTGGAGTGAAACCCAATAGAGAAATACACTGGGCGTAGAACATAGCGATATCCTTGTTTCTCTGCTTCACAACAATCCCCAAAGTCCTAGATATCTTTTTCACCGATCCTTCGGTATCTAAAAGCCCTCTTATGAACGCCGTGGCGAATTTCTCATCTTGTAATATCCAACCTATCCGAGGCATCTTCTCGTTTCCCGTCCTGGTGCCTATAGGAAAACCGAGCACTTTGTGTTTAAACGTCCCTATCGCTAGGGACATTATCTCAATACGCGCCTTTCCTACCGGAGGTTTATAACCATATACTTCCCCTATTAACTCCGCTACGGCGTATGCGTATTCAACCTCGGTTTTTGGATTAAGCCCAACGCCGTATCTATAGCTATTATCCTCTTCGTCGTAAAAGAGGTAGCCGTCTCCTAAGTGTATTGCTATCTCCTCTGCTAGAAGTTCTGTTGGCCTGTCCGGCACTCTGATGTTACGTTTCTTGTCAAATTTCGAATATTTGACTTCATTTAGGTTAAATTCCTCCGTCATGAGGAGCCGGCCTTCCCCCATTTGCGGAGTATTCGCGCCTGCTGCACCCCGTAGGGCCTGGGCCCTTGTCTCAGTGCCCATCTCGGGGCTCACGGCTCTCACCGCCCCTACCCGTCTTCGGCTTGGCGGGCCTTTAACCCGCCAACTACCTGATGGGCCGTGCCCCCACCCTCGGGCGGGCGCCGGCGGATCGGCCGGCGTCCTTTCGGAGAAGGGGCCTTCCAGCGCCCTTCTCCTATGGGGGATTGGCCCCAGTTTCCCGGGGGTATCCCCCTCCCGAGGTTAGGTTAGGCACGTGTTACTGAGCCGTGCGCCGCTCCCGGGCGCCCCCGGGCGCGCGACTCGCATGGCTTAGCCCTACCCCGATAGCAGTCGGGTCCGGCAGGATCAACCGGTTTCGGACGGCCGCAAGGCCGCCCGGGGGGTGGGTTTGTCCAGGCTTCTCCTGGGCGGCGTGGGGGTTTTCTCCTCGGCGCCCCGGCCTGGGGGTCCCAGGGGGGGACGTCCGAGGAACATTAGAGTGATTCAGCCGGGCTTTTGCCCGGCTTCACTATAAGAGCGCGTCATATCTTGAACACACGTGTTTAAAAGTTTTTCTCTCCTGTGGTAGATAACTTTTTTAGAGAGGGTTTTTGTCTAGGTGATGTGGATTCGGCAGATGTAAGGAGACGTATTGTAGAATATTTAAAAAATGTGGGAAGGGCGTCTGTTTATCAAATAGCTAGGGCTCTCGGCATTTCGTACGGCGCGGCGCAGTGGCATTTGTACGTGTTAGAGAGAGATGGAGTTATATTTACAGTGGTTATGGGCAGGAAGAGAGTTGCTATGCTTAGAGATTCTTTAGATGTTTATTTAGCTACTCTTAAGATGACTGACTTCTTTAGAGATCTGTGGACGTTTCTTAGGGCTAGGGGAATTGACGGCAATACGCCTTTTTTACAGACGTTGGACATAATCGGAGAGGAGAGGAGAGAGGTGGCGTTGGCTTTGATGTCAATTGCTAAAAATCTCTACCAAGAACAAAAAGAAGAGCATAGAGAAAAAAGTTTATAAATTATGTTTATAGTGACTTCTTGATGGAAATAATTTCTAAAAAGAATTTAATTCTCGTAGCTAAAGAAGCCGCGCTGGATGAATACAGAGAGTATGTAGTTTACAAAACCTTGGCTAGAGTAGAGAAAAATTCTAAAAGGCGTCTAGTGCTTGAGGAGTTGGCGAAGCAGGAATATGAACATTTTCAATTTTGGAACAGGTTTGTATCGATTAAACCGCCTAGAGTTAGGTACCAGCTCTATGCGGTGTTTATGATTTTTCTAAGGTTTCTCCTAGGCGTAACATTTGTTGCTAAGTTTTTAGAAAGAGGCGAGGAGAAAGCCATACTTAGATACAAGTCTGTTCTTAAATATCTAGATGGAGAAGATAGAGAGACTCTCCTACGTATAATTAGAGATGAGGAGCATCACGAATCTTCTCTAATTGCGCAACTAGACGAAACAATTGTAAAGTACATGGGGTCTCTAACTCTAGGTCTTGCAGATGCAATTATTGAAATCACAGGTGCACATGCGGGCACGCTAGGCGCCACAGACAACACTATTGTGGCTGGCATAGTGGGGCTGGTGGTGGGAATAGGGGCGTCTATATCAATGGCCGCAGCCTCTTATCTACAGACAAAACACGAAGTGGGCAAGTCGCCTGCAATGGCGGCTTTAGTCACTGGTGTGGGCTATATGGCTGCCGTTTCTCTGATGTCTCTGCCGTATTTCTTAATACATGATATGTACATAGCGTTCACTTCATCAGTGGCGGTGGGAGTCCTCTTGGCATTTGTTTTGACTTACCAAGGCGCTGTGTATACAGACAGCGAATTTAAATTCGAGTTCTTAAAAACAGTGGCTCTGTTGTTAGGCACAGCTTTTTTGACATACTCAGTGGGGGCGTGGTTGAGGTCGTACTTCGGCATAGATAGTTATTTTACATAACTTTATTTAATAACTAAATCCATAGGAGAAGTATGTTTAAAGATTTGAGAGAGTTTATTACAGCGTTAGAGGAGAAAAAGTGGCTAAAGAGAGTTAACAAGGCACTTTCCCCAGAGTTAGAAATTCCAGAGGTCCTCCGGTCGGTTATGTATGCCAAAGGCCCCGCCGTGTTGTTTGAATTTGTAAAAGGCTTCCCAAAGTGGAAAGTAGTGGGCAACCTCTTCGGCTCTCTTGATAGAATTAAATTCGCCCTGGGCGTTGAGAGGCTTGAGGAGGTGGGGCGCCGTATGTTAGAGCCTATGCAAGCGCCGCCCCCCTTTACAGTAGGGGAGAAGATAAGAGCCGTGGTCGACTTGTTTGAATTTGGGAGATATACGCCTAAGGTAGTGCGAGGGGGACCTGTGAAAGAAGTAGAGGAGGAGCCAAATCTAGAGGCTATACCAGCCTTTAAGAGCTGGCCCAAAGACGGCGGGCGGTATTTCACATATGCGCCTTTTGTGACTAAGACAAAGACAGGTGTTACAAACATAGGCCTCTATAGAATACAGATTCTAAACCAAAGAGAGGCTATAGTACATGCGCAGATACATAAAAGAGCAGCCGACCTCTTCGCACAGTCAGAGGGGTGTGTAGACGCCGCTATTATAATAGGCGGAGACCCCGGCTTTCTACTCAGCGCCATGATGCCAACTCCATTTCCATTAGACGAATACCTCTTCGCGGGGGTCGTAAGAGGGGGCGCGTTGGAAGTCACTAAAGGCGTAGCCACGGATTTGTACATACCGGCTAGAGCAGAGGCTGTGATTGAAGGCTGCGTCGACGTGAAAGACTTAAGGAGAGAGGGGCCCTTCGGCGACCACTACGGCGTCTACGACCCAGGCGGCCTCTACCCAGTATTTAAGGCTAAGTTAATCACAAGGAGAGAAGACCCCATATACTACGGCACTGTGGTGGGGAGGCCTCCGTTAGAAGACGCCTACATGGGGAAGGCAGTGGAGAGGATATTCCTACCAATTCTACAATTCTTATTGCCAGAAGTCGTAGACATGAATCTACCAGAGTATGGACTATTCCAAGGTGTGGTTATAGTCTCTATTAAAAAGAGATATCCGGGACACGGCAAGAAGGTAATGATGGCCCTCTGGGGCCTTGGCCACATGATGGCGTTGACTAAAATAGTCATAGTAGTAGACCACGACGTAAATGTCCACAACATAGACGAAGTTATATTCGCATTGGCCCAACGCGTAGACCCTCAACGTGACGTATTAATTGTGCCGTACTCTCACGTCGACGTCTTAGACACTGGTTCGCCCACGCCTGGATATGGCTCGAAGTTGGGAATAGACGCAACTAGAAAACTGCCAGAAGAGTACGGAGGGAGGCCTTGGCCCGAGGAGGTGTCTCCAGATGTTGAAATCGCAGCGAAGATGCGCCCAGTTGTAGAGGAGATTCTACGCCATGTGGAGACTGGAGTTGAAGAAAGGCGAAGTTAGACGAGTAGACGAGCCAGTCATCCGCCTCCCTAGAGGCTACGTAGGTGTTAAAGTAAAGGCGTTTCTCATAGATGACTTCACACACTGGGCTTTGAAAAAAGGCGAGGGGTCTTTCTCGAGGTGGGCAATGGGTGTTGTGGTAGCAGGCGGCGAAGTGGGGAGGTACGTAGTGGCCTATGCTGAAAACGCAGCTGCTCAATACATTGCCACAGACAGATTTGTCTACATAGAGGGGAACTCTCCATCTTTTTTAGAGACCGCCGCCGTCGCCTATGTGGTCGAAGCCCTAAACCATTTGCCAAGTATGAAAGAGTTGTCAATAGCCGGCGACGACCCACGTAGACGAGCAGTGGAACAACTGGCGAAAATAGGTCGGTCTAGACTAGGCGTGGCTCTAGAGGGGGCGGTGGTGCGGCGGGGGAGGTACGTGGCGATATCTAGACTAGTGGAAGTGGTTGACAACGCCTCTGTTAGATATATAGACGTCCCCTCCCGCTGGGCTCTTAAAAAAGCGACGGAGATAAAGACGAGGCTTGGACTCCCCACGTGGACAATAGAAGACTTCTCTCTCGATAGATGGGGCGTGGTAGTGGTAGAGTAGGCTTTTTAAAATAGTTGGTTCGCATCTGCGATGGATAGAGAGAGAGTGGCAGAGTGGCGTAAGATAATCGACGAGGTCAAAAGAAGGGGAGTGCAACCGTACCCCCACCACTTCGCCCCTACCCATACTGTGAAGACTCTCAACGAGCTTAGGAGACAGGCGTTGTTAGAGCCTTGGGTGGGTATGGTGATAAAAACCGCAGGTCGTGTCACAGACATTAGGAGACACCCCAACGTAGTCTTTCTCGACCTCTACGAAGACGGAGCTAGGTTTCAAGTCATGGCGGATCCTAAGACGCCTCTACTTGACTTAGTGTGGAGGGGGGACTACCTCGGGGTTGAGGGCCCCATTGTTAAGACACAGAGAGGTGACTACGCAGTCAGGGCGGCTTCAATAGTCTTACTCTCCAAGGCGGCTCAGTCTCTCCCAGAGTGGGGGAAGGTGGATAGAGACTCGCCTTTCTATATGAAATACCGCTCTGTGGCGATGTTACTCGACATCCAGCTGAGGTGGCGCATAGCCACGAGGGCTAGACTAATCCAAGCACTCCGCGAGGCTATGTGGAAGAGGGGATTTATCGAAATCCCCACCCCAGTACTCCAGCCCATCTACGGCGGAGCTGCGGCTAGGCCTTTTACTACAAAAATCTGGGCTATCGACGAAGAGTGGTACCTAAGAATCTCTCCAGAGCTGTACCTCAAGAGGTATATAATCGCTGGGTTTTCAAAAGTCTTTGAAGTAGGGCCTCAGTTCCGAAATGAAGATATAGACGCGTTACATAACCCAGAGTTTTGGTCTATGGAGGCCTATCAAGCATACGCCGACTATAAAGACATTATGAACCTAACAGAGGAGGTGATCTACGAAGCTGTATCTACAGTATTGGGCACGGGGGTTGTAAAATACAGAGAATGGAATATCAACTTCTCCCCGCCTTGGCGGCGTGTGTCTCTCCACGACGCCTTGAGGGAATACGGAAACGTCGACCCGGACAAACTAACCGACGACCAGATTAAAGACATGTTGAGGCAGCTCCACGTATCTATCAAAGTCTACAACAGAGGCGTCGCCTTAGTGAAACTATTTGAGAAACTGGTGGAGAAAAAACTCATCTCCCCCACTTTTGTATTAGACTACCCAGAGGAGTCTACGCCTTTGTGTAAGCCACATAGAGAAAAAGAAGGCCTTGTGGAGAGATTCGAGGCCTTTGTAGGCGGCCACGAGGTGGCAAATGCCTATACAGAGTTAAACGACCCAGTGAGACAGTACGAATACTTCAAAAGAGAAGAGGAATTGTTCCCAAAAGAGGAGGCGCACCCATTAGACTGGGACTTCGTAGAGGAGTTGTCATTTGGGATGCCGCCTACCGGAGGGGTAGGAGTTGGGATTGACAGATTGGCTATGATAGTCACAAACGCAGAGTCTATTAAAGACGTCATCCCCTACCCAATTGTGAAGAGGGGATAGCGACCCTTAGGTAGGTGTAGAGAAAAACAGTCAGTAGAAACAATATGTTTGTGACAAATATATAATTTCCACTGTATACAGCGGCAGCCAATAAAGACCCGAGGACTGCCACCGTAGATACTTCATATAGCCCCCAAGCTCCTCCCATTAATGCAGAGACTCCCTTAGGCGTGACTAACCACCTAATTCTCCGCCTCAAAATACCTAGGAGTACGTAGAAAGAGAGGTAGGGACTGAGCGTAATTAACAGCGCCGTAGATTTCGCCAAAAGCCCCGCCACACTCCAAAACCTATAGCCATCTCGCCGCGCCAGTTTATATACATAATAAGTATGGATTAACGCTATGGCGAAGAGTATAGACTGAAGTAGTAGTATGTATAGGGGGGGTAGTAAAATGCCCATGTAACCCATGGCGACCCCCGCCGCCATTGTGGCCAAAGTAGTTAAAATCATCAAGGGGTGGGTGGCGATGTTTAAGAAAATACTCAATTTATAGACTAGGGGCATTTTTAACTTCCATATTTTTGTAAAGTAGAGAGCGAGTAGATAGGCTGAGTTATAAGTCCACCTGGCGTATTGTTTCTTAAAGGCGGTGTAGCCAGCGGGTACTTCGACATAAACAGGCGGGCCCGGGGCGTACGCCACCCTCCCGCCGTGTAGATAAGTCTTAAAAGATATGTCGTAGTCGTCTGCAGTACAGTTGCAAAAGCCGCCTAGCTCCTTTAGAAATTTTTTACGTATAGCAATGCCGGATCCGAGGGCGAAGACTGGGTGTTTTGTATTATGTCGTCCAATAATCGCCACGTAGTAGAGTAGGTATTTGTAGAGAAATAATTGAATCAACCCCACGGGCGTCTTTATAGGCGTGTAGCCGTCCCACCCCATGAACAAAATCTCTCTCTCCCCCACAGACCTGGCCCTTTGGCATATATCCACGGGAGGGATGCTGTCTACGTCTAGAAACAACAAGACGTCTCCCCCGGCGTATTCAACAGCCCAGTTCAACGCCGTGCCTTTATAGCCGCTGGGAGAGGGCCTCCTAAGTATTTTTACATTAGGCAGCCCCTCCAACGCCTTTTTAATTTTTTCAAACGCCTCGGGCGGGTCGTCTGAAACTATTACAATCTCTGAATTTTCACAAACTAAACCCCGGAGTCTCTCCACTGCGTTTTTAATAACTTCAACATTTTCATTTTTAACAGGTATTATAATAGAAAGAGGGGTGGAACTATTAGAGGGGGGGTCCCACACAAGTTCTTTTACATGCCGTGCGTAGTAGATATAGTGCGACATAAGTAAAATAGCTAGGAGTAGAAGTACAGAGTAGAAAAGTAGAAACATATCTTGTATCCACTGCGGTATCGGGGGGGCGTTAGAGATAGTGACAGGTCCCTCTCTAGTCTTGTTTAAAATATACAAAGTCTCGTTGAGAGCGGGGGGGATAGTCACATTTATAAAACTAATATTAATCACATCCGTTGAGAATCTGTGATATATAAGTAGTAATAGAAAAGTGTTAAAGATTTGCGTATAGATACTGTCATGATTGTGAGAGAGAGCCCTGTGGTTTATCTCTTGGGGAGCTGGGGCTCTGAGTCTCTCATAGCTTCTCTTGCCGACGTCTTGTATAGAGACTCTGGGGGGGAGCCCGACGTGGAGACTGTCAGGCGTAGAGTCTCTGCGTTTTATAGAAGGGGGCACTGGTCTGTTTTTGAATTCATGGGTGCCCAGTTCCTCGTGGAGTGTTCAAGGGCTTGCCATACGCAATTTATTCGCCACAGAGTGGCTTCGTATTGGGCAGAGTCGCAGAGGTATGTAGACTACACAAAGAGAGAAATTAGGTTTATAGCGCCTAGAGGCTTCCCAAGAGAGGCCTTGGAGGAGGCCTATAGAGAGTATCTAAAACTTAGAGAGTCCTATAGACCTGAGTACGCCAGACTGGCTCTGCCCAACGCCACGGCTGTAAAATTTGCAGTACAGATAAACGCCAGAGAGTTATTGTTTAACTTCGTCCCTCTTAGATGTGCATACCCAGCCCAGGCGGAGATTAGACACGTCTGTTGGCAAATCTACGCCCACGCCTGGAAGCTGTGGCCAACCCTGTCCAAACTAGTGTGGGAAGACCTACCACAGCTACATAGAGACTTCTGCACAGGCGTGCCAAAAGGCGAAGACTGCCGCCTATACGCAATAAGAGACGCAGAAGAAAAACACGGCCCCCTCCCAGAGAGGCCGTGGCTATGAAAGTACTTATCAGAGGCCTAGAGGCGGGCTCTGCATATCTAGCATATCTACTAAGAGAGAGTGGAGTCTATGTAGAAATACAAACAGCCAGTCTCCAAGACCCAGTACTCGACGTCCCCCCCTTCGAGCCGGTTTTTACACTAGACTTCCTCAAAGAGGTGTTGGGAGTTGTATTTGTAGAAAAACCCGCAGGCAGCTACGACGCAGTAGTTGACTCATGTGACATATTCAACTTAGGCGAGTTAAAAAAGGCGTTTGAAAAGAAAAAGCCAATATACGTCATTGGCGACGCTTGGCTATCGGCGTCTATATCGCTCTACCACGGACTGCCCGTGCCGGACGTAGACATAGACCTGCCCGTGGAGAAGACAGAAAGTTTTGAAGAAGTGAATATTAAGTATAGGCTGTATGTGGGGGGCAACTACGCTATCTGTGGCAGTTTTAGAGACGGCTGGGGAGACTGTCTCTACACACCCATGAGAGCGTTTGAACGTATATTCACCGCGGTGGATATATACAGCGCTTTGACGGGTCTAGAGCCGCCTAAGAGAAAACTAAAACTTGAATACGCTGTGGGGAGAGATACAGCCTATGTGACAATTGGCTGTAGGCCAGAGGGGAAAGCCTCTAAGATTAACCTAGAGAGAACTTCAGTGTGGCTATACAGCGAGGGCGGGCGGCCTAGCTACGTCTATATACAAACCCCAGTGGACGACTTACAGTGGGCCTTCGCAATGTATAACTTAGCAAGATATACTGACTCCGCCTTTCTATTCGACATGGGGGTAGCCGGCAGAGGCCCCCTCAACATTGCCTATCTAGGACATCTATTTAGAGAAAAGAGAAAAAGTTTATAAATATGTATAGAAATAGGTCCACCGCGACGGGTCGCAGAGAGCCGTAAAATACGGCCCTGTGACGCGGCCTGACGGCGTCTGG
Source organism: Pyrobaculum sp. (assembly GCA_038832545.1). Lineage (GTDB taxonomy): Archaea > Thermoproteota > Thermoprotei > Thermoproteales > Thermoproteaceae > Pyrobaculum. Next base: position 7,275 of record JAWBJM010000018.1, on the reverse strand, counting down.
GTTATTGTTTTAACTTCGGCAAAAGCGTTTTCTTTAAATATTCAATAACTTTTCTCTGCCTCTTTCTTAACCTCCTCATAATCCTCCTCCTAGGCACTTCACTGCCACATATCTGCAAGTATAACTGGTCGCCTCTCACAGAGGGGTGGTTGCAGTCGATTAGAATTACTTCAAAATAGCGATAGATGCCGTCGTCGGCTACCCAATAGCTATTGAGAACCTCTAGACCTGGGAACTTTCTAGCAGCTCTCTCCTCTGCCACTTGACGCCACGACTTCCACGCAGTTATTCCATAGACGCCCATCCTCTTAGGTCTCCTACCCGAGTCAGGCCTCCGACGGTTAAAGGGACCTCTCGCCACCCTAACTCTCACAACCACTACCCCTTGTTTCGCCTTGTATCCCAACTTTCTAGCTTTTTCAAGACGGAACGGTCTCTCTACTCTAACAACCGATGGAGATCGCCTCCACTCTATCAAAACTTTTCTCATCAACTCTTCGTGGATAGGCCTCCCGTTTTTTCTATACCACATAGCCATGTATTTATAAGCCGAAGGCGCCATAGCCGAAAATCTCAGCTACCTATTTAAGTTTTTTACTTCTAGACGCCGTGTCGTGTAGATATATCGAAATTTCTACTATTGTACACGCCACTGAGAGTCTAGATAGAGTAGTAGAGGGGTTAAGATATTTGGGAGACTTGCCTATAGTTATTGAAATTTTAGAAGGCCACTACGGCAATGTGATATATCTACTTACCTCTTTCTTAGAAAACTGCGACGACTTGTTGAAAAAATTGTGTAAAGCCCTCGGAGGCCAGTTGCCGGCTGTTAGAGACAAAGACGGCGTCTACTACATACGTTTAGACAAACAAGCTCTAATACGCGGAGTTTTTAAAGTAGGGGAACACGATGACGTAGTGAGACTTAAGATTAGGACAAAAAATGTATGTTAGAAAGGGGTTTGTAGAGTGGGATCTCGTAGTAGTAAGTCTAGAGACAGAGGCGTCTCTGTGGGAAGTGGGAGTCCGAGCTGCAGTGTTGAGAAAAGAGGCTGAGACTTGTCTCCTTGCCCCCTTTGTGCGTGGCGTAGATATAAAGTGGGCAGAGGCCTTAAATAGAGAGATGTTTAATAAATTGGTATATAGAGACGCCCAAGTCATTAGAGTAGACCCACGGGTAATAATTACACGAGACCAAGTCAAGACTGCGATGAGGCGAGGCGTGTATATAGAGTTGTCTCTCAAAACGCTTATAAAAGACCTACCCCTCCTTAAAGAGTGGTTAGAGGTGCTAGAGCCAGAGGCTGTGATCTTCTCCACGTCAGTAGAGACTCCACTAGACGTAAAGTCGCCGCTTGACCTCACGGCTTTGTTAGTAGAAATCAGCGGAGATAAAAGTTGGGCGGCGCCTATATTAAAGTCTTTAGATATACTCGTAGAACTAGTTGTTAGTAAATGAGGTATTTAGTTATTAGGGCTGTAGACCCAGTGTCATGTTATATAAAGTTTTTAGAAAAATATATACTAGTCGGCATCTCCTCTTTAATAAATCCGCCGAAGTTTGTAGCTATATACGACGACGTGTTGATAATTGGTGTGACTAAAGAAGTCGTCAAGACTGCTAGGGCTGTGGTGGCTCTACTAGACGGCTGTAGAGTAGTGAAGATATTGGGCACTTCTAAAAGAGCTAAGGCTGTGGCTGCGTCTATTAGAAAATTAGAAAATTATATATCTCAGACGCCATGTAAAACGTGATGATGGGTATCAAAGTATTGACTTGTGATAGCCTCGCGACGGACTGATCAACGTCTTAATTTCTCCAATAAATAGTCAATTATATACTCGGCTGGGTTTATGCCAGTGGCCAACTTAAACCCTTGCCAACTCATAGTGGGGTTCACCTCCAGTACGTAATAGCCCTCTGGCGTCTCAGCCACGTCGACGCCCCCATAGTCAAGGCCAAGCGTCTCCACAGCCCGCACTGCAAGTTCTTCCAGCTCAGGCGTCAATTTAGCCGCCTCCGGCCTGGCGCCTTGTGCCACATTAGTCTTCCAACTCTCCCCCCTTCTATACTCAGCCCCAATGGCGCGGCCCCCCACTACAACTACTCTATAGTCTCCACTCCCCTTTTCTAAATATTTCTGTACATACAGCGGCTTGTTTATATTTATCAACATAGAAAATATGTGGAAAGCTACGTCGGGGTTGTCTACTAAAAACACGCCGTATCCCATAGCCCCTCTCAGTTGTTTAACTACAGACTTGCCCCACTCAGCTATTGCTCTATAGCCGGCGAACATATTCTCAGTCACTATTGTGGGAGGCACCGGTAGGCCGGCCTTCGCTAATTTTATCAAAGCGGCCATTTTGTCTCCCGCCGCCACCCACTGCTCTACTGGATTCATGACGTATATCCCCACTTCCTCTACCGCCTTGACGGCCCAGACTCTGTAGAGAAACTGTTCAAAATCTCTAAAAATGCCTAGATGTCTTAAAACTGCGCCGGGGACGTCCACCGGCGCCGGGGGGCCTCTGCCGATTGACTGTCTAACTCTTACCCCTCCGCCGATATGTATTTCTAACATGTCGACGTATATCCTCGTCGGCGTGTGTCCCCTTTTCACAATTGCCTCCTCTAGATCAGCCACGTCGCCTGGGTTAAACTCTACTTCATACGGCCTAATAATACCTATTTTCATAAAAGATCGACCCCCCAGAGGTCTTTACACAGACCGGGCAGTAGGAAAAACGCCACGGCCTCTGGGTCTATGGCTTTTAGTTGTTTCACAGTGTTCACCACCGCCGCCATGGGCTGGCCGGTTAGTACAATTGGAGGACTGTATAACATACAGCCGTCTGGGTGTTCATAGACAGTAATCGGTTCTGGAGCCACCTCAACGCAGTGGCCCCCGCCGCAGATGTATATCCCATAAGGCCGCTGGGTTATATATCTCCCATCTCCTAATGGGACGACGGGGCCGACGGGACAGATACACCCTCCTTTATGTACATCGTAGAGTTTTAACAAGGCCTTCTCTACTTTCTCATAGCCATACCTCCGGCCGTAGTTTATGAGAAAAGCCCACACAGGCTTTTTAAAACTCCCAGACACCTCAATGTTGAAAAATCGCCTAGCCTCCCGGGGATCTGCGCCAAAGGCTATCGCCAACGGCGCCACGTCGTATGGAGAGGCTTGGAAAGACTCCATAATTTCTAGAGATAGTTTGAGGATTTCGCCGCCGTCAGCCTTTGGGCTACATGTAGAGAATTTCTCTACTACACATGACACAAGTAGAGAAAAGCCACAGTTTTAAAATTAGCCTACTTTAGAGAGGCGTCCAAACTCTAGCTCAATTACTCTTCTCAAAACTACTGCGTATTCAAAAGGCAGGTCTTTCAACACGTCTTCTACAAAGCCGAGGACTACCGCAGCCTTTGCGTCTTCTTCTGAAAAGCCCCGCGTGCGTAGATACGTCAACTTTTCTTCAGATATTGTAGACGCAGTGGCCTCGTGGGTTACCACAGCCGTTTCTTCAAACACTTGGTCATGGGGCACTGTGTACGTAGCTGAGTCTTTGTCTAAGACAAGCGAGTCGCATTGTACATGGGACTTAGAGTACTTAGCACCCCTCTGGACGTGCACAAGCCCTCTATACACCGCAACGCCGCCTTCAGCCGATATGCTCTTATTAACCACTCTACTGCTGGTATTGGGGGCCAGGTGCCACACCTTCGCCCCATTTTCTTTCCAATAGGGCCCCTTGGCGGCTGTTATCCCCACAATCTCTGTAGAAGAGCCCTCTCCCTTCAATACAGTAGAGGGGAATGTGTAGGTGGTCTTACTGCCGATAGAGCCCTCTACCCAGTGTACTTTCGCACGGGCCTCCGCCAGAGCTCTCTTATTATTGAAATTAATCACGTTGCGAGACCAATTCTGTACTGTAGTTATTTTCAAAGTGGCGTCTTCATGCGCGTAGCCCTCCACCATGCCGTTGTGGAAAGAGTATTTTAATAGACGCGGCGCGGAGCAGCCCTCTATCCAATGGACGTAAGCCCCTCTATCAGCTACGACTATTGAGTGCTCCATCTGCGACTCCATAGACTGGCCTATGAAGAAAAAAGTCTCTAAAGGCTGTTCTATTCTAACCCCCGGCGGAACGTAGATAAAGACGCCTCCTGACCACAAAGCGCCGTGAAGCGCCGCGAATTTATGCTCCGGGGGGAATACTTTCATAAAATATCGCTGTACTAAATCTGGGTACTTTCTCACTGCCTCCTCCATGGGGAGCATTACGACTCCCTTCTCTTGTAGTTTCTTCTTAAGATTGAAGTATATAATCTCGCTGTCGAATTGAGCCCCAAGGCCAAGTAAAGCCTTCGCCTCTATCTCCGGCAGGCCGAGTTTTTCATAATACTCTCTGATCTCCTTCGGCAATTGGTCCCAGCTAGAGACTGCCTCTGTGTGCGGCTTTGCGTAATGAACCAACGCCTCTAGGTCGATCTCCTCGACAGCCCTCACCCACTTGGGCGTGGGCAGTTTTTCAAAAAGCTCCAACATCCTTAGCCTAAGTCTTCTCATCCAGTCTGGCTCCCCCTTTAGTCTACTTACTTCTTCCACCATGTCTTTTGTAATACGTCCTTTCAGCTCTACTTTGTAGTCAAATTTCTTCTCGGCGCCTAGTAACTCCTCTATAGACTCTACGTGGCTAATAGTGGAATATAGATGTTCTAATTCTTGCATGTCCATACCGCGAATGTAAAATAAAAGCCTTTCCCAGTTCATTTTTAAACTGCCAAACGAAGACTGGACATGCACAGACTTGAAGTAAAAGATCTTAAAGTCGCCGTGGCGGGTAGAGAGATATTAAAGGGAGTCTCTATCTCAGTGAAAAGCGGCGAAATTGTTGTATTAATGGGGCCCAACGGCAGTGGAAAGTCGACACTCTTCCAAGCAATTGCTGGAAATCCCAAGTACGAAATCCTAGGCGGGGATATACTACTAGACGGAGAGTCTATCTTATCCCTCTCCCCCGAGGAGCGGTTTGCAAAAGGCATATTCGTAGGCTTTCAATCTCCCGTGGCTGTGCCAGAGGTAAGATTCGCCTTTCTACTACAAGCTATGATGAACATCAAAGCTGGGAGAAAACTAACAGACCCAAATCCACAAATTCTTTCACAAGCCCAGAGGATAGCCACAGACTTAGGACTTCGTCTAGAGGTATTCAACCGCGGAGTGGGGGCCGGCTTCAGCGGAGGCGAATTTAAAAGAGCAGAAGTCCTACAAGCACTTCTACTAAACCCAAGGTTTGTAATTCTAGATGAGCCAGATAGCGGCCTCGACATCGACGGAATTGCGGCAGTGGGGAGGGCAATTACAAAACTCAGCTCCACCGGCTCCGGCGTCCTTATATCTACACACTACGCCAGAGTTTTGAATTTTGTAAAACCCACAAGAGTTTATGTAATGGCAGAGGGGCGCGTCGTATTAGAAGGCGATGAGAGTATTGTAAAAAAGATAGAGGAGGTGGGTTATCAAAACTACCTACAGTCAGTTGGCTCCTAAGCGGTCAACTATCCCCTTTTACCCAGCCCTCATCATAGACAGTTAATAACTAAAAGATCTTTAAAAAACATTATATATAGATAAATTTATTTTATTTATGCCTAAATGGGTTTGGCCCATCGACCCAGATAAAGTGCCTAGAATAGTCGTAGAGCCTCCTGGGCCTAGGGCGTTGGAGATAGTTAAACGCGACGAAGAGCTCTTAATGCAGTCTTTCGCCAGGTGGTACCCCTTGGTAATAGCTAGAGGCTACGGCCCCGTGGTAGAGGACGTAGACGGCAATTTCTACATCGACTACAACGCCGGCATCGCAGTGGCTAACGTAGGCCACAGCCACCCCAAAGTCGTAGAGGCAATTAAAAAACAGGCGGAGCTATTTCTACACTACTCTCTTACAGACTTCTATTACGAAATTGCTGTAAAACTAGCCGAGAGACTTGTCTCAATCACTTCTATTTCGGGTAGGAAAAAAGTGTTTTTTACTAACAGCGGCACTGAGTCTATAGAGGGAGTTTTGAAAATCGCCAGGGGGTATTTCAAAGGCCAGAGGCCCTACGTCGTGGCGTTTCTAGGGGCTTTCCACGGCAGGACCTACGGCTCTATGAGTATATCTGCCTCAAAGCCTATACACCGACGCCACTTCTCCCCACTGCTCCCCAACGTCATCCATGTGCCGTATCCACACCCAGTTAGGTGTCCATTCAAAGCCGAGACGCTGGAAGAGTGTGGCGAATACGCAATCTCCTATCTAGAAGATTGGGTGTTTAAGAGGTTGGTAGATCCTACAGAGGTGTCTGTAGTGCTGCTAGAGCCTATACAAGGCGAGGGCGGTTACGTTGTGCCGCCAAAAAATTTCATACAGGCTCTTAGAAAAATTACATTAGAACACGGCATACTACTCGCACTTGATGAAGTACAGACGGGCTTCGGCAGAACTGGCCGTTGGTTTGCCATTGAGCACTTCGGCGTAGAGCCCGACTTAATAGCCACGGCTAAAGCCATAGCGGCGGGACTGCCCATGGGCGCAATTATCGGACGCGCAGAAATTATGTCATTGCCTAAAGGCGCACATGCAAATACATTTGGCGGAAATCCAGTGGCGGCGGCGGCCTCTCTAGCCTCTCTAGAGATAATTGAAGAGGAGGACTTATTAAAACACGCCAGAGACTTGGGGGAGGAGTTGAAAAAAGTGTTAGTTGAAGAAGTCGGCGAAGTCCACGACGTCAGAGGACTAGGCCTTATGATTGGCGTAGAGCTACTAGACCATGGGAAAAAGCCAGCTAAGTATCTTGACGAGGTGTTGGTAGGAGTTTTTAAACGTGGCGTGGCGGCAATTGGGGCGGGGCTCTCTACAGTTAGAATATCGCCGCCGTTGGTAATACCTAGAGAAATGGCGTTAAAAGCCGCATATATATTAATCGACGTCTTACGCCGCTATAGATAACCCCTCTACCAACTTATTTTTCACAGCCTCGTCGTAATACCACTCTACAATTTCATCGTCTGCCAACTCCATGGCCAATTCAAACGCTTCGTCCCAGTCAAAACTCTCAAAAACTAGTTCCCACCCCTCTTCCAATAGAGCTAAGTCACTATCTCTACCTGTCACCAATATTCTGTCATCTTTTTTATTGAGCATTACTCTATACACAAAAGTTTACATATACATAATTTAAAAACCCCATAAAATTTTTATCATATTACAAAATAAA
>JAWBJM010000017.1:0-27734 GCA_038832545.1 Pyrobaculum sp. | reverse complement strand
AGCTCGTGGAGGGATCTATCCTGGTTGAGGACGGGTACATCAAGTCCGTATCTAAGCTATTATAAATACGAGGGGGTTCTGCCGGTGGGGTCGCATAAGATCAACACGGCGGTGGCCCAGGCGTACTACGCCAAGTTAGACGGGGCTGTTGAGGTGGCTACTGAGACTGGGGCTGGGCAGTGGGGTATGGCCACAGCGCTCGCCGCGGCGCTTTTTGGCCTCAGGGCTGTTATATTTATGACTAGGTCGTCTTATAGCTCTAAGAGGCAGAGGTTAGTCTTTATGAAGAGCTACGGCGCCACTGTCTACCCAAGCCCTAGCGAGGTGACTGAGGCTGGGCGTAGGCACTACAGGCCGGACCACCCGGGGTCTCTCGGCATTGCGATCTCCGAGGCTGTGGAGTACGTCCTCTCTGGGGAGAGGAGGCGGTATCTACCTGGGAGCGTCATGGAGTTTGTACTACTCCACCAGTCTGTAATTGGGCTTGAGGTAATGAAACAACTCCCCGAGGAGCCCGACGTCGCGGTTGCATGTGTAGGTGGGGGGTCTAACTTCGGCGGTTTTGTATACCCCATGCTGGGGGCGAGGCTGAGGGGGGAGGGGTTTGAGAAGACTAGGTTCGTCGCCGCTGAGTCTACAGCCGCGCCGAAACTGACGGCGGGGGAGTATAGATACGACTTCCCAGACGCAGTGGGAGTCCTCCCCATGATTAAGATGTACACGCTGGGGCATGGCTACGTGCCCCCTCCTGTACACGCGGCGGGGTTGAGGTACCACGGGGCGGCTCCTAGTCTTTCTCTACTTAAGAGACTTGGGCTAGTGGAGGCCGTGGCGTATAGCCAAGAGGAGGTGATGCAGGCGGCGCTGCTCTTCGCGAGGACTGAGGGAGTGGTGCCGGCTCCCGAGTCGGCCCACGCCATAAAGGCTGCGTTAGACGTGGCGAAGAGGCTCCCCAGGGGGTCTGTGGTGGTGGTTAACGTGTCTGGCCACGGGCTTTTAGACGCAGACGCCTACGAGAAGGCGCTTGGGGGTTTGTGATTATCAGTGTTTACGCAACGCGCCGAGTTGGGGGAGTGTTTTGTTTGTGTTAGAAATTTCTATTTTTTAGAAATGTCGTCTACTTTGTAAAGACTACTCTTGAAAAAATTTAAATATTAACAACGTTAATGTCTTTATGTATAGATACGCTATTGTTGGCCCGCCCAACGTGGGCAAGTCTACACTTTTCTATGCCTTGACTGGGGTTTTTGTAAAGACTGCCAACTACCCCGGCACCACTGTAGAGATTCACAGGGGGGTTTCGAAGAATAGACAGTTTGAGGTGGTGGACCTCCCCGGCGTTTTAGACATAGAGAGGCCTGTGGATGAAGATGAGCGGGTGGCTATTGAGGAGGTGAAGAAGGGGGACTACGACGGCGTAATTGTCGTCGCCGCCCCCCACGCAGTAGAGGAGGCGTTGAGAATTGCCAGGTTTGTATCGAGGTATAGACCCACTGTCGTTGTCTTCAATATGGCTGACATCTGGAGGCCTCCGCTTGGCGAGGAGGAGTTGTCTAAATACCTCTCTGCCCCTGTGGTCTATGTGTCGGCGGCGAGGGGGTTCGGCGTGGATAAATTAGTGAAGCTTTTGTCCGCCGGCGTTCCGAAGTCTGTAGTTGCTGACTATAAGCTAGAGCCTCCTCTCTACGCCTCGGCTGTGGGGAGGCTGGCTGCGAATAGGCCGCTGGCCGCGGCCGCCATGGCTGCCCTCGGCGTGGTCACTGCCCTCTTGTTAATGGCGTTGATAGAGGGGGTGACTCCCCTTGGGCAGCTGCCCGTCTCTTTAGTGTCTCTAATTGACGAGGTCGATGGAGTGGTGAGAGGACTGATCGGCGCCTACGCCACGGGGGTTTTGTATTCATTTATAGCAGACGCCTTGTGGGAGAGCGCCGTGGTGTTAATGACTATATCTCTCTACGTCTTCGTGGCTTTGGCTTTAGTGACGTTGTATGAAGACAGTGGGCTCATAGGGGCGTTGTCTAGGGGGGTGGGGGGCATGTTGGCCGCCGTCGGGGTTCCGCCCCGCGGCGTGGTGTGTCTATTGGCGGGGGCCTCTTGTAACGTCCCCGCGGTTGGCAGCGCCAAAGTCCTCTGGGGCTACGGCAACCGTGTGTTAACTGCGTTATTAGTGCCCTACATGCCCTGCGTGGCGAGGCTCGCCATATTTACAGCCGTGGCGGCGGCCGCCTTGGCTCAATGGCCTTACCTAATCCCACTAGCCGTGTTGATTCCCTACTTTATATCATTTATAGCGGCGTTGGCGGCGTCTTTTATATACAGAAGGGCCGCCGGCATTGAGAGAGCTGCCTTGGCGAGGGCGCCGCCGCCCGCGCCTATTCTACTGCCCGCGCCGAAGATATTTATTAAAAAAGTAGCCGCTGGCTTTGTGGAGTTTTTTAAGAGGGTGGCGCCTTTACTAGTTATATTCTTAATCGCTCTCTGGCCGCTCAAGGCCTTCGGCCCGGGGGGCTTTGTGGAAGACGTCGCCGAGTCCTACCTGGCGGCTGCTGGGAGGGCCGTGGAGCCGGTTTTCGCATGGGCTGGCCTGCCTTGGGAAATCACGGCCCCGCTGGTCGCCGGTTGGATTTTTAAAGAAGTGGTGCTGGGGCTCTTGGAGGCCACTGGGGGCCTAGAGGCCTTTTCGGCACTTTCGCTGTCTTCCACCATGGCGTTTTTGATATTCGTCGCTTTTTACTCAGCTTGTGTGGCCACTTTGGCTAGTCTATATAGAGCTGTGGGGCTTAGGCTCACTGCGTTGAGCGTGGGGGTGAACCTCTCGTTGGCTTTTGTCTTCAGCTACATAGTATATAACATCTTAGCGGCGTTTGGGCTGTAGAGAAGTTTTTAAAAATTTGTGTAGGGGAGACGTCGTGGAGGGGATTACGTCGGTGGAGATGTACGTAGTTGATAGAAACGCCGAGTGGCTAGGCGTGTCTAGACTAGTGTTGATGGAGAACGCGGGGGCCGCCGTGGCTAGAGCCGTGGCGTCTCGTTTCCCAACTGCGAGGAAGATATTAGTTGTATGTGGCACGGGCGACAACGGGGGGGATGGCTACGTGGCGGCGCGTCATCTCCACGGGTTGGGGAGAGAGGTTAGAGTAATCGCCCTTGGGGAGCCGAGGGAGGAGTTGGCTAGGCTGAACTACGACGCGGTGAGGAGGCTGTGGGGGGTCGAGGTGGCGTTGGTACAGAGCTCTTTAGAGCTTTTAGCACTGCAAGACTGGTTTCTCTGGGCCGAGGTGATTATAGACGCCGTGTTGGGCACCGGCATTAGGGGGGCGTTGAGAGAGCCCCATAGCACCGCTGTGGAGTTAATGAACGCCGCCCCGGCGCCGAAGGTGGCTGTGGATGTGCCCAGCGGATTGGATCCAGACACCGGCGAGGTGAGAGACAAAGCCGTCAAGGCTGCGGTGACGGTGACTTTTCACAAAGCCAAGAGGGGCTTGTTGTCTCCAGGCGCCGTCAAGTACGTGGGGGAGTTGGTAGTAGAGCCGATTGGCATTCCGCCGGAGGCTGAATACGTCGTGGGGCCTGGCGATTTTATACATCTAAATTTCTCTAGGCGGGCTTTTTCTAAAAAAGGCGACCACGGCAAGGTGTTAGTAGTGGGTGGGTCGTTGGAATACTCCGGGGCGCCTTACTATGTAGCTATGGCGGCGCTTAGAGGCGGCGTTGACCTCGCCGTAGTGGCGGCGCCAGAGCCTGCCGCCTATGTGATTAAGGCAATGGCGCCAGAGGCTATTGCCATCCCGCTTAGGGGGGAGAGACTAGAGTCTAGTCACGTGGACTATGTTCTACAGTTGGCTGAGAAATTCGACGTAGTGGCCCTCGGCCCCGGCTTGGGGACGGCTGAGGAGACTCAGAAAGCTGTGAGAGAGCTATTTACAAAACTTAAGAAGCCTCTCGTAGTAGACGCAGACGCAATAAAGGCGCTCTCTGGGGCTAGGGCTGGGGGGACTGTGGTCTTTACGCCGCATGCAGGTGAGTTCAAGGCTTTGACGGGGGAAGAGCCGCCGTCCAGCCTTAGAGAGAGGGCGGAGGCGGTTAAGAAATGGGCCGCCGTCCTCAACGCAGTGGTGTTGCTCAAGGGGAGGTACGACGTAATTTCAGACGGGGCCCGTGTGAAGATAAACCTCACGGGGTCCCCCGCCATGACTGTCGGCGGCACTGGAGACGTATTGACGGGGCTCGTGGCTGCGTTTTTGACAAAGACAAGAGACCCACTGGCCGCCGCCTCGGTGGCGGCGTTTGTTAACGGCCTAGCGGGAGAGGAGGCCGCCGCGGAGTTGGGCTTCCACATAACGGCGACAGATGTGTTAAATAGAATACCGTCGGTGGTGAGAAAATTCGCGAGAGAGGAGGTATGGAGGTGAAGAAATTAGACAACGGCGTCGTCTTAGTTTTAGACAAGTTCAACTCTCCACTTTTTACAGTGGCCGTGGGGGTGTCCGTGGGGTCGCTCTACGAGGAAGAAGATGAGCGGGGGGTCACGCATTTGTTAGAACATATGTTGTTCCACGTCCCAGATCTAGATGTAGACGCAGCGGTGGAGAGCATAGGCGGCGAGAACAACGCCTATACGTCTAGAGATAGTATTACAATAGTTATCGACGCCCTAGCTGAGTCGGCCCTGCAGGCAGTGGAGTTGGCCTATAGGATATATACAAATTCGAAGTTCGACCCCCAGCGGCTAGAGAGAGAAAAAGCCGTGGTGTTGTCGGAGTTGAGACTGTCGAGAGAAGACCCCTCTGAGAGAGTGGGAGAGCTGGCGCTGAAAGCCCTCTTTGGAGACTCAGACTGGGGGGCCCCCGTGGGGGGGCACCCCTCCACTGTAGCTAAGCTAGAGGTTCGGGATTTGACACGTCACAAAGAGAAGTGGTTCGTGCCGGAGAACACAGTCTTGTCTCTCTCCGGCGGCTTTGGCGAAGAGGCGGTGAGAAAAGTAGAGGATTTGTTTAAAAAAATTGAGGGCCCCCCGCCCCCTAGGAAGAGGCCTACTAAGTCCAGAGGCCCCGGCTCTATAGTAGAAGAGAGAGAAGTAGACGGCCTCTACTACGCCTACGCTGTGGAATACGCCGTAGACACGACGGCCTCTACATATCTCGACTTGGGGGCCGCCGCCTTCCACTTGGGGGACGGCACAAAGTCTATACTATTTCACCTTTTGAGGTCACGGGGCCTCTCCTACTCCTACTACGTAGACTACGACGTGGTGGAGGACACGGCCTATCTACTAGTGGCGGTGGAATCGGCCGTCGACCTAGACGCAGTGAAGAGGGCAGTTGAGGAGGCCCTGAGGCCGAAGACGGCGCCGGAGTATAGAAAGATATATTTTAAATACCTCTGGAGCCGGAGGACTCCCGCTCAGAGGGCGTTAGAGAACTTAGAGTTTTACATAAAGAGAGGCGACCCGACGCGGCTTGACGTAGACATGTGGAAGGCGGTGGAGAACGGCACTACGAAACTAGAGGGTAGGGTAATAAACACGGCGGAGGCCGTGATACACGCACGAAGAACGCGCATTAAGCCCGCCTCGGCGACTTAGGCAGGTGGTAGAGCCCACGGCGTCTGTCGCCTAGCAGTCCACACGCCTTCTCTTAATGCCGCGCGTAGACTAGCTGTGGAGCGTTTGCGCGGCCTTGCCACCTGTCTTCAACTACGTCGAGTGCCACATGTCTCTTTGCCATCTAAGCCTTGTTGACAGCCGCGCCCTTAGCCTTAGTGCCAGTCTACTCTTCGGCTTAATGAAGCAGGCGGCTGTACATAGACGTATACATCAAGTTGTGTGTTAGAGTTCTATTAGAGTGTTTCTCTATGGATACATTTGTTGCCGTTTGTTAATTATAGTACGAAAGGCACAACATAGATTAAATAAATTCAAATCTCCACAGTCTTTATTAAAATATCAAATTTGGGTTAGGTGCCCTCGGTGTAGAAAGAAATTTATGACTGAGACAGTGGAGTCTGAGTGTCCGTTCTGCGGGACGGAGTTCGAGATAGAGGTTAGTGTAAATATCAAAGAGGTAGGCAAGAGGTTAGGCCGGCCGAAGTTGGATTAAGTTCTCTATTGCTATAGTCAATGTCACTACCAGTATGATTGTCTTGATGGCGATGGGTGGTATTCTCTTCTGTAGATAAGCCCCCGTGTAGACTCCCGCGGCCCCTCCCAGCGCCATAGGCAGCGCTATATTCCACGTGGGCGGGTACCCCGCGGCGGCGTAGATAAACACTCCGTAGATAGACGTGGCGAATGTGAACAGTAGCGTAGCCCCCGCCGTGGCGTAGACTGGGAGTCTAAAGACTGTGGTCAATATGGGAGACATCAAGGCGCCTCCACCTATGCCGTAGGCCCCCCCTACTACTCCCACTACAGCTGACGCCAAGGCTGCCCAAGCCGGGCTGTATATATACCTCTCGCCTCCTCCTCTTATCGACCCCAGCCCCTCTTCTACGTAGTCTACAGGTTTTTCCAACTCTTTCTTATATATGTCGTGTATTAGACGGGCGGCGATGGCCAATAGCACAAAGGCGACGAATGTCTTAAAGAGGGCGGGGTCTAGTAGTACTGTAGTTCTGAGGAGGACCCCCAGAGTGAAGCCGGGGAGGGCGGTTGTTATTAAGAATAGAGATAGTTTAGCCATGAGCCGCCGCTCTTTTGCATATCTCAACACCCCCATGGGGGCGGCCGCCACGTTGTAGAAGAGGTTTGTAGAAGTCGCCGTTGGGGCGGCGACGCCGAATATATATATTTGAAGCGGTAATAGTAGAAAGGCGCCGCTTACGCCGGCGGGGGCACACGCCAGCGAGACAATAAACGAGGCTAGGAAGGCTAACAACTCCACGTATGTATATACACAATTTATAATATTGCCTCTTCTAGCAGTCTATAAGCCGCGTAGTCTACGGCCTCGGGAGGGGTGTCTAATGTCGACACCACCACGGCTATTATGTTTTCTCTCCTCCTCGCCGCCACTCTATACCTCTCTAGTACTATGTCAACGCCGTGTAGTTCTGTCTCTAGCCGCTGGCTGACTTTCTGTAGGTGTTTAAAAACCTCTACTACCGAACTGGTCGTCTAGCCCGCTACTGGCGATTAGGAACCCAGTCTTGTGGATCAACGCGGCGGCTTCTACGCCTTGGATGTCTGACACCACTTCTTTAACTACTGTCTTGTACTCCATTTCCTCACTCTCAGCTCTGTCTCTACTGCCGTCTTGAGGTACTCAGAGGGTATCTCCACAGCGTCGGTAGGGGTGTGGACAGTGGCCACGTCTCCGTCTATGTAAACAACTAACTCATCTGCGTGGATACACTCCACTTCAGACATACGTCTCACATATCGTTGAGTATCTATAAACACTTTAAAACAATGTCCTCTGTGCATTACAACAACTTCATATAGACCGCCGACGGGAGAGCCGCGGGGGGTAAACTTCACATCTACTTCTCGGCCGCAGACGGGGCAGCGTATCCGCATAGATATGTTTGAGACTGTGTTTTTAAAGATAGGACAAAAAATTTAAAAATTGGAAATTTCTCCAATTTATGGATACCAAGTTTATAATAACTACGGCGTTGGTGCTGGCGGCTCTGGCCGCTGCCTCTCTGGCGTACTTTCAAATAGGTACAGTGGGGGAGGGTCTTAAAAACGTCCAGACGTCGATTATAGACTTACAAAAATCTTTGACACAGTTAGAAGACAGTATTACAAAGATGAGAGAGGAGTCAAAGAGAGTTTTAGATGAGAGGTTGGCAAATTTAGAACGTGACATAGTCTCTCTACAAGACACGGCGGCTCAGTTATTAGAGCTTTGGAAGAGGCCATATGGAGAAGTGCCTGTGAGATATGCTAAATTATTCTCTATTAAGTACGACGGGGGTTATTACATATTGAGAGACGGCCTCGGCCGAGTCATACTGCTGGCCCCCAGAGGCGCCGCTGACAAAAAGCTATACGTAGAGAAGTATAGACCTGACGTTGTGGTAGAGTACCCAGTGGAGAGAGTGGTCCACTTCTCCTCTACCCACGTGGGTCTAGTATATAGGCTATATGTGGAGAGCGGAGATCCCCAGCTTCTGCGGTCTATAAAGGGCATTGCCTGGGGCGGCGTTTATGAGTGGCATATTAGAGAAATTGATGAGATGTTAAAAAACGGCACTATTAAAGACGTGGGGGTGACCCAGAGCCCAGATTATGAGAAAATCCTCGCCCTTAGGCCAGACGTAGTATTTATATACTTCTACCCCGGCCCCTTCGGCACTGAGGCGGTGGTGGAGAGACTCAAGGCGCTGGGGCTGCCTGTGGTTGTAGTTAACGAATTTCAAGAGGAGTCTCCGCTGGGGAGGTTTGAGTGGGTTAAATTCTTCGCGGCGTTTTACAACAGAACAGATCTAGCCGTCAAGATATTCAACTCGGTGGAGGGGAGGTGGAGTAGTTTAGTAAACCTAGTGGCTGATTTAGACAGGCCGAGAGTGGCTTGGTTTATTATATTCGGCGGAGTTTTATACCCAGCGGGGCCCTCGGCTAGAGAGTTGATTAGGCTGGCGGGCGGTAGGTACGCATATGCCAACTACAGCCGGGTTGATATGGAGGTCGTGTTGAAGCATAGAAACGACGTGGACATATTGATCTGGTCTGGATACGGCGTAGAGTCTGTGGAGGATTTAGGCAAAGTGGACAGGAGGCTGTTAGAGCTGAGGCCAGTAGTCCAGGGCAAAGCCTACGCCTATAGCAAAGCCTTTTATCAACTCTCTCACGTATATCCAGAGAGGCTGTTAGAGGAGTTGATTTGGATAATACACCCAGAAGTGGCTCCGCCGGGGGAGTTCACACTATTTGTGCCGCTTAGGTAGATGAAAATCTGGGGCTTTTTTCTCCTTGTATCTATTGTCTTTTTTGTATATCTACACCTCTCTATGGGCCCTGCGGGGTTTGATTGGTACATTATTGAAAATGTTAGACTCCCCAGAGTCCTCGGCGCGGTAGCTGTGGGGGCGGCGCTGGCGTTCGCGGGGGCTTTGTTACAGACTATGTACAGAAACCCACTCGCCGACCCCTACGTCTTGGGTATCTCCGGCGTGGCGGTTTTGACGAGCGTAGTGTTTTATATGGCGTGGAGGCTGTTTGGACTTCAATACGTCGGCTGGTTCGCGGGTTCTCTAATAGGCTCTCTGGCGGCCACTGTCTTACTCCTATGGCTAGCTAGACGGGCTTCTTTGACTATTGTACTCCTCGCCGGCGTTTTCATAGCATTTGTCTCTTCTGCTCTATTAGATATTGTCCTCCTCTACCTGCCCCCCGAGGAGTTGGGCTATGTCTACTTGGCGCTGCGGGGCACCTTTGCGGCGTATCCACACGGCGGGGTTGGATTTGCCGTGGCTGTAGTAGTTCTCGTCGCCGTCTTGGCCACCTACGGGCTGGCGAGGTGGATTTCTGTATATCTACACGGCGAAGAGGCTGCGGCCGGTCTCGGCGTAAATACTAAATTTATAAATACTGTAGGAGTGGCGTCGGCGGCTTTGTTGACTAGTCTGGCGGTGGCCACCGTGGGGCCCGTGGGGTTTATAGGGCTGGCTGCGCCTCACATTGCTAAATGGATCGTCGGCAGCGTTAGGCTAGACCGGGCGTTTTTTTACATAGTGGGCGTGGGGGCCCTCTTGGCGTTGTCCAGCGACTTTGTCGTGAGGTTTGCACTGCCTAGAGAAATACCCGTCACCCCGGTTTTGTCTCTAGTGGGGGTACCTGTGGCTGTCTACCACTTGTGGAGGTATGTACGTAGAGTTTGACGTAGTGAAGAGACTGGGCGACTTTTCGCTAGAGGCCAATGGGGAGTTCCGCCCAGGCGTCACATGTATTGTGGGCCCAAACGGGGCGGGGAAGACTACCTTGATGAAAGTCGTGGCCGGCCTCCTCAAACCAGATAGAGGCTACGTGCGGCAGGTGGGCGTCGGCTCTGTGGTGTACATCGGCGACTTCTACGTCCCGCCTGACGCCACTGGGCTAGACGTAGTGTTGGCGGGTAGGACTAGGCTGGCTAAACGGCCTGTTTCTAAAATAGACGTAGAAGCCGCAGTGAAATACGCCGAGCTTTTCGAGGCGGGTGATTTTTTAAAGAGGAGGTGGGGCACTCTAAGCGGTGGGCAGAGACAGTTTTTAGTACTAGCGGCGGCTCTGTCGGCTGAGGCAGACTTAACTCTCCTCGACGAGCCTCTGGCGCCTCTATACCCGGAGAAGAGGCCGTGGGCGTTGTCTATATTGAGGCAGAACTCTAAGATTTTGGTTTTGTCTCTCCACAATTTAGAAATTGCACAGTGTTGTGACTATGTGTATCAACTCGAGGGGGGCCGTGTAGTATGGAGAGGCCCCGGAGCTAGTTTTAAGCCAGTCATAGACGTGAGTTGTGGAGGCAAAGTTATAAAGTAGAGATGTTGAACCTATGTGATCGTTTGTGATAATTTAGGCCGTAGATACGGCCGGCTCTGGGCACTGAGAGGAGTTACGTTCTCAGTAGAGAGGGGAGTGGTTTTGGGGGTGTTGGGGCCCAATGGCGCTGGGAAGACTACTCTAATTAAGATCTTGACTACTGAGCTCATGCCTACTGAGGGAAGTGCGTCTGTGGCTGGGTTTGACGTAGTGCGTGAGGCTGATAAAATTAGACGTGTCATCGCCGCGGTGCCGCAGGAGAGTAGGCCTATAGACTTCGTAACTCCCTACGAGTTTATCCTCAGTTACTTACTCCTCCGGGGGCTCTCCCTGAGGGAGGCTAAGAGGCGTACTACAGAGGCGTTGAGAGAGTTCGGCCTATGGGAGGTGAGAAATAGAGAAGTGGACACGCTCTCGGGGGGTATGAAGCGCCGTGTTTTAGTAGCCGCTGTATTTGCTGCAGAGGTAGACGTAGTTTTTCTCGACGAGCCTACCACCGGCCTTGACGTATACTCTCGGAGATTGGTGTGGAACGCCGTCACTGAGTTAAAGAAGAGGGGGGTCACTGTAGTTTTAACTACGCACTACGTCGAAGAGGCAGCCGCCTTAAGCGACGTAGTTGTGTTACTACACGGCGGCAGAGTAGTAGAGACTGCCCCGCCTGATAGACTTGTAGACAAAGTGCCGGGTAGGTATGTAGTGGAGGTGTACGGCGGAGACGGGGCGTTTATCGAGGCGAAGAGCGTAGTGGAGATAGGGGGCCGTCGTATTTACTTCGTCGACGCGCCCCCCTCTATTAGAGACTTGGCGAGTGGCAAAGTAGTAGTTAGAGAAAAGTCTCTAGAGGACTACGTCTTGTTGAAAATAGGCCGTTGGCATGAAGACTCTTAGAGACGCCTTAGTTATAGCCTGGCTAAACGGGTGGATAGCTGCGGTTAGAGGCTGGATTTGGGTTGTGTCAGCGTCGATAAGCCCAGTGTCGTTTTTAATCATATTGTGGATATACGGCGGCGTAGAGGGACTCAAGTGGGGGCTAGTGGGGGGCTTTATATGGACAATCGCGGCGAATGGCATTGGCCTAATTGGAGACGCCACTTACTACAGACTGGGGATTAAGTACCAGTCTATGTTAGTGGCGGCGCCGGTGTCCCCCGTGGGCTACGCCCTAGGCTTGGCTCTCAGCTCGTTTATCTTCGCACTGCCCACATTGGCTATCTACATGGTGGCTATGTCGGCGTTGGGGGTGTGGATTTTAAACCCAGTCTCTATATACGCCTTAGTTGCTCTATGGCTAGCTTCGGCTGGTCTGGGCTTTACACTATCTACATTTATAAAACATATGAAATACGCATGGTCGATTCCACAGATTTTATCTACAGTCTTTACTGTAGGCGCCCCCGTCTATTACTCCGCCTACGTGTTGCCCACTCCCTATCTAGGCCTGGCTCTTCCTACGGGCGGGGCGGCTGTGTTGATACACAACTCTCTAAATTTTGTACAATACCCCCATGACTTAACGACAGCTGCTGTGTTTACACTGGGGGCACAAGCCGCCGCTGGGCTATACTTCTTAGTCAAAATCGCCAAGTGGCGCCTCTCCTAGATATACAAAGGCCTAGACCCACCCGACTCGGCCACTACTTCAATGTCCACCCCCATATACGTCGACTTCAACACCACTTTTATATACGGCGGGTTTATTAAAGTTTTAATTTTTTCTAAAATATCTACTGCCAATTCTTCATGTAGAATCTCCACGCCGCGGTAGCTGTCTACCACTTTTTTAAACTCCTCAATTGCCAACACAGCGCCTGAGGGGACGTACTCCACCTCTATTTCAAATACGTCGACGACTTTACTCACTGGACATATCGACTCCCCCCTCGTCTTTAGTTTTATAGACCTAGGAATTTTCGAAATTTTAAACACAAAACCTCGCCTATCTATTTTTTAAAAAATTTGTGTTGTACAACAGAAAAAATTAAAAAAAGTGGCGTTGTTACGACTATGTTTGTTGATTTTAGAGGCGTCACTGCTATATATGGAAGGCCTGGCGTGGGTAAGACTAGTCTCGCCATGAGAATCGCCTATGAGAGAGTGAAAAAAGGCGGACGCGTCCTCTGGGTCTCTCTATATGAAGATAAAGAGACGTTTTTGAAAAATGCCAAGTCTTTGGGATACGACTTGTCTAATGTAGAGTTTTGGGATATGATTTTTGTAAAGCCTGAGATTATCCTCAATCAAATTGTATCTACAGTCTCGCAAGAGGAGTTTAGTCTCGTGGTGGCTGACTCTTTGACCGCGCTACTTGAGACGGGCCAGAGTAGAGAGTATTTAATAAATGCAATATATAGAGTCTTTAGGCCGGCTGGGATTGACTTTGTAGGAACGGCAGAGGAGGAGTCGGCGGCGCCTTTTGACTATATCGCCGACAACGTCGTAAAGCTCGAGCTAAGATTTCGCAATGGCGTCGCTGAGCGGCGTCTATATGTAATGAAGGCTAGGGGGAGGAGGGCGGGTTATTACACAGAGTTCGACATAGTTGAGGGGAGGGGCGTGGAGTTTTTAGAAGACCTCCCCCGCCCCGCGCCTAGGGGGAGTTGGCAAGTGGAGCTGCCGTTTTTCTCTGAGGTGGCCTCTGTGCGGGGGGGCTGTTTATATTTCATCACAGGCGCGAAGAGGGGGTTTGTTCTGTCTAGAATAGCTGCAGAGTTGTCAAAACACGGGCTTAAGGTATTGTATAGAGTCCTAGGCCGCGATGTTCATACAGTATTACGCACAGTGGAGAGATATGGAGGGAAGGTGAAAGTTATGAGAGTGGACCCGAGGCCTATTAGCTATTTTGCACATATTAGAAACTTCTACGAGA
This sequence comes from Pyrobaculum sp., assembly GCA_038832545.1. GTDB lineage: Archaea > Thermoproteota > Thermoprotei > Thermoproteales > Thermoproteaceae > Pyrobaculum. Next base: position 14,403 of record JAWBJM010000017.1, on the reverse strand, counting down.
GTTTGGTGGAGTCAGACGCAGATGTTGTAATTGCCGACGGCGTCGACGTAGAGTTTGTGACGTATGGGAAAAAGGCCTTTGAGATAAATAGATACGAGTTAGAGGAGTTGAGGCGTCTGGGAGTGGCGAATTTTTTAGGGGCTGAGAGAGCTTGGGGCATTAGACACCTCTCTGACGTGTGGATAGATTTAAAGTTAGACAAAGTCTACATACACTCGCCTGGGGGGGTCTTTGTCTGTGACTACCCAGAGGACCCAGAGCTTGTGGTATCGTCGTGCCGCAGACTCTAGACTGTGTAGAGATCGAGGGTAGGGCATATGTCGGGAGATTTATAAGAGTTAGACTGGGGGAGGGGGGCTGTAGAAAAATCCAGTTGTCAAACCGCTACCTCATACTGCCCGGCATGGTGGATATCCACGTCCACTTCAGAGACTGGGGCCTTTCACATAAAGAGACGCTGTGGGGAGGCGCCAAGGCGGCGCTTGCCGGCGGAGTCGTGGCTGTGGGAGATATGCCGAATACAAAGCCCTTCATCCGCACCGCCGAGCTGTATCGAAAGAGGATACATGAGGGCTCACAGCTTCCGGTTGTCTATAGACTACACATGGGCGTCCCCGAGGACTTGGGGGAGTTAGAGGCGGCGGCTCCCCCCAGTGTCAAGATCTACCCAGAGGACATAGAGGCCTTCGGCTGGAGTCACATAGAGGCTTTGTTGAAAAAATGTGCTGAGTTGAAATGCTTGGCTGTTTTCCATTGTGAAGACCCCGCCTATTTCGACGGCGTGGAGCGCCCCCCCGAGGCGGAGGCGGCTTGTGTTGAAAAAGTAAAAAAACTAGCTAGGCACACCGGGGCCGCTGTGCATTTAACACACGTCACTCTGCCCGAGACAGTTGAGGCGGCTAGGGGGTGGGCCACTGTGGATGTGACTCCTCACCATTTATTACTAGATAGAGAAAACTGCCGCGACTTTTTGTGTTTTGTAAATCCACGCCTTAGAGACCCCCAGACTAGGAAGAGACTGCTGGCTTTATTCGCCGCCGGCTATGTAGATATATACGCCACAGACCACGCGCCCCACACTCTAGAGGAGAAGAAAAATCTTGCTCCGGGCATTTGTAATATCGAAGTGGCGCTCAGCGTTCTTTTAACTATGTGGAAGAGGGGGATTTTAACACTCGGCGACGTGTTGAGGCTATACCACTTCAGACCTGCTAGACTCTTACGCGTAGATGTGGACATCTGGAGGGGGTACTACACAGTAGTGAAGCTAGAGGAGTTTCAAGTACGGGGCGGGGACTTCGCAGGTAGTTGTAAATTCACCCCCTTTGAGAGACGTAGCCTATATGGACGGGTGGTGGCCACGGCAGTGGGGGGTAGGCTATTCACTGAGTTTTTTACCTAGTCTAAAAACTGTGTTTAGAACCACTTCGTTGGGGCCTTCGTATATCTCTGTGGCCTTGGCGTCTCTATACAACATCTCTATCTTAGAGTCTGTGGAGTACCCATAGGCCCCCATTATCTGCATGGCGGCTCGAGTGGCGTCTACAGCTAGTCTAGAGCCTAGGAATTTTGAAATCTGGGCGTAGAGGGGGAATTGTCTATCTCCCACGTCTTTAAAATAAGCGGTGGCGTAGACAACCCACCGGAGAGCCTCTCTCTGCGCCAGAATCGCGGCGAGTTGGTGTTGAACAGCTTGAATATTGGCTAAGACAGTCCCGAAGGCTCTGCGTCTCTCTGCATAGGCGTAGGCCTCTGCGTAGGCTCTCTCCACTATACCAAGCCCAATGGCGCCTACAGACATACGGCCGTTGTTTATGACGTCTAAAGCCACTCCAAACCCTTTGTCTACTCCGCCTAGTACTTCGTCGTCTCCCACTACGCAGTTGTCTATCTTCACCTCCGCTGTGCCGGTGCCTCTCATCCCCATGACGCCGATGGGCGACGTCTCTATACAACTCCCCCTCTCTAGTAGAAAGAGAGTAATCCTCCTCTCGCCGGGGGGGCCAGTCCTCGCGGCTACGATATAGCCATCTGCGTATAGACCAGAAGTAATCCACGTCTTCACGCCGTTTAACACCCACTCTCCGCCCCGCCTTTCAGCCCTCGTCTCTATAGAAGAGATGTCGGAGCCGCAGCAGGGCTCAGACAGTGCAAAAGACAAAACTCTGTCCCCCCTACCCACTTGTGGGAGCCATCTCTCTTTGACAAATTCGCCGCCGTAGTGGAGTAATAAATAGGCCGCCATGGCGCCTTGGACTTCGGCCACTGTGGCCAGCGAGGGGCTAGACTTAGCCATATGATTAACACCTCGCTTCTAAAGTCCAGTCCGGCGCCGCCGTACTCGGGGGGGAGGTGAGGCGCGAGCATTTGTAGCCTCCCTAGCTCTCTCAAAAGTTCTTTTGGAAATAGCCCCCTGTCTATCTCTCTAGAGACGGGCTCTACGTACCTCTCTACAAACTCAGCCGCTGTCTTTTTTACATATTGATGAACTTCTTGGAGTAACATGTCTATTTTGCACCTATCAAGATTTAAATCTAAGGCCTATGATAGGCGATGCAGTGCCCCTCGGCGGTGGTTATTGGGGGTAGGAGAGTGGAGTTAGTCAACTGTAGGCCTAGGAGACAAGAGGAGTGGAGCGTCGAGTTGGCTAAACTCATCGCAGAGATAAACGGCGTGAAGACCACGCCGGCTGTACTCAAGGTAGTTGAGTACGTGAGGAATTTTTGGCTAAGTCACGGAGTCTGTCCCCCCCTCTCGGTAGTGGAAGAAGAGACTGGGGTAGACAAGAGAGAACTAGCCGCCTTGGGTAGCTACGACGTATTGTGTATATTGGCGGGGGCGGAGCCTCCCAGCGGCTGTCTATCTCACGTGCTCTCTTCAGTCTAGAGCTCTATATAACAACTCCACTACTCCCAACACCTCGGCGTCTATTTTAAGTTCTCTAAACACTCTCTTGAGCTGTGCTTTACACGTGGCGCATGGCCTGACGGCGGTGCCGAAGTCTCGGCCGTAGGCGCGTGACCAAAACTCCACTGCCGTTTTTAACATCTCCGGAGCAATTAAGCCGCCGCCTCCTAGACAACAGAGAGACTCTCTGGGGTTTTTCCACAACTCTACGAAATCACCCACGACTCTCTTAAGTATTAACCTGGGCTCGTGTATAAGCGGCGTAGAGCCTCTAGAGTAATTACATGGGTCCATATACACCACTGGCTTTTTCACTTCTACTCTCTTGAGTTTGAGATTGTCTAAGTTTTTATAAACTAGTTGATGTATATGTAGAGCTGGGTGCTTGGGGGCTACGAATCGGGAGAATATATGCCAGCCGTGGCCGCACTCTCCAAATACAACAACTCTCGGCCTTATCTCTTCAATCTGTCTTAGATACATGTCTACAATTGTGTACATATGCCGCTGGGATAGAAAATAGCCGTAGTTAGCTGTATCTGGCAGGTGTAGACTAATCACTACTTGCATCCCCAATCTATTTAACACATATACATAGCCGCGGAGCGCTTCGTTGTATTCAAATATGTCAGAAGAAGAGGGGAATAACAACGCCGTGTTCACCCCCGGCTTTCTCTCTACTTCGTCTAAGACGTCGAGATATCTGCCGTCGTGGTATACCAACACGTCAGGCCGGCGGCCTTTTTCATACTCAATTCTCTTCAAGATAGTTTTTAGAGTGATTTTCGCCACATGTGGAGACATCCCCACGTTGTTTCCCCACTTTATGAAATTAGACACTATCTTCTCCACGTAGGGCACGGGACGCCCCACCTCTGTTAGCCAACTCCTCATCTGCCTCGTCACCTCAGCTACGTCTAGACCCAGGGGGCAGAAGTATGAACACCTCTTACATAGTGTACATTTTGAAAAACTGTCGTAGAGTTCTTCTACAGCTGCTGACCTCCTGACGAGCTCTAGGCGGCCCATGGGGGAGTTTTTAAAATCCCCCGTGGCTATGTAAGAGGGACATATCTCTACACAATTTCTACAACGGACACAGCTCGATGCTGCGTATTTTACATAGAGATACACACAGTGGGGTATGTGCCTCTAGAAAAAAATTATAGTGCATTAACTACACACAAAATATGAAATAAATGTAGCTACACACCCCTATGATTGTCTTATTCGCAATAGTGTTCATCCCAGCTCTTTTGTATTCAATATACCGGGCCTACCTAGCAGCCTCCTCTGCAGTAGCCGCCGTTGCTCCACAAGAGGCGGCGAGGTTTTTTACACTCAGCTCTATTAGAGACCCGACGAGGCGGATGGCATCCCGCATCTTCCACATATCTATTATCACTGTGCTGGCTGGACACTTTTTCATATTTGTAGACCACGTCCCCCAGTGGCTATCAGCCATCGGGACAACTCTAGGGGCAGTTGCGCTCGGCGCCTTGCTAGTCTCATTTTTTAAAAACTGGCCGCCCCCAGACCGTCAATACATCGCAGTGGTTTTTCTCACGGCGGCGGTTATAGCCACGGGACTCGTCCTCGGGGCGTATACGTCTAGAGAGGAGGCGGTGGCGGCCGCCAGGGGGGCCGGCTGGGTGGAGGGAGTGGGTGGGTACATATTAGCGGCTCATGTGATCTCCGCCGCCGCTCTGGCGGCGTCTCTGCCATTTACTTTAATAAACCACGTGACGGCCCCCCTGGTGTATTTATTAATTAGGCAGAGATCTTCTTCGCCTGTTGAGTCACTAACAACATCGGGCAGTAGCCGCCGCACATAGTACAGCCCTTTACTTTAGGCTGGCCGTATTGAGTATATACTCTATACGCCCTCTCTGGATCTATCAATCTCTTAATCATTTCGTCCCACATAAGCTTCCCTCTGTAGTAACTCACCTCGTCGTCCCACTTCCTGGCCCTCCTCCCTAGTTTAACCATGTCGCCGATGTGGGCGGCGATGCGGTAGGCGATTGCCCCTTGCTCCACTTGCTCAGGCGTTGGTAGAGAGAGGTGCTCCGCCGGGGTGATGTAACATAGTAGATCTGCCCCCGCGGCCGCAGCCAAGGCGGCGCCTACTGCAGAAGCGATGTGGTCGTAAGGCGCCGCTACGTCTGTGGGGAGGGGGCCAAGCACATAGTAGGGCACGCCGCCGGTCAACCTCTTCTCAAGTTTTATACTCCAAACTACGTCGTTCAGCGGGACGTGGCCAGGCCCTTCTAACATGACTTGGACACCTGTTCTTATAGCTCTCTTGGCCAATCTAGCGGCCTCTACTAACTCAGCTATGTGGAACTCGTCGTGGGCGTCGGCGGTGGCGCCTGGCCTCAAGGCGTCGCCAATTGAAATAACTGCGTCATACTCTGCAAACAACTCCAATAGGTAGTCCCACCTCTTATAGAAGGGGTTCTCCGCCTCGTTGTGTAACATCCAGCCGATCATCATATCGCCCCCTCTAGACACCACTGGGATTACCCTACTGCTCTTCAATACTTTCTTCGCCAATTCTAACGTAACTGCGGCGTGTATTGTCATAAACGCCACGCCGTCTTTTAACTGTCTCTCTACAGTTTTAAACAAGTCATCTTCTGAAAAATAGGCCCCTCCCCCCCTCTTAGAGAAAGACTCTATAAAGGCTTGGTAGACCGGGACTGTGCCCACTGGTATCTTAGACCGGGCAAGCACCATACGGCGGATTTCGTCTAAATTCCCCCCCACGCTCAAGTCCATCACCGTGTCGGCCCATTTGTTGGCAATCTCTACTTTTTTCATCTCGGCGTCTAGGTCCACCACCTCGGTCGAAGTGCCTAAGTTTACATTTATCTTTGTTGTAAGTCCCTTGCCGATGGCCACAAGCCTCTCGGAGGGCCTCTCGACGTTTCTAATAACTACAACTTGGCCAGAGGCCACTCTATCTCTCAGCTTCTCTATAGAGAGACCCTCAACTTTAGACAAAACTCTTAACTCTTCTGGAGTCCTACCCGCTTTAACATCTCCGATTATTGTTTTATGCATAGTAGATAACCGTTTTATATTTTAAAATATTTCTAACATAGGCATTGGGAAATTAACATTATAGAATTTTTAATTTTTCGTAATTTAACAAAAACAATTATATTTTTAAGATATTTAAGTTAGAAAATATTTATATCTACATAAAAATAAAATTGTGCGATATTTATATCTGAATGTACATAAGGTTTAAAAATTTGTGGGAATTTGTAGAACATGGCGGCTAGAAAAGATAGAGTTAATATCGCAGTTTCTAAAGAAGTGTCCGACCTCCTCTCGGCCACTGCAGAGGAGTTGGGTATGACACAATACGCCTTGGCTAATCAAATACTGGGCGTTGGTCTTGAGTTAATTAAACAAGGCTACAGCGTGTTGCAGATTAGAGATATCGCCATGTTTTATAAAGTAATGATTGAACTAGAGAGCGTCCCAATCCCCGGCAGGCTGTTAGACAGAATGATTGTAGAAATGGCCAAAGAGAGGCCCGAGGTCGTCCAAAAGGTGTGGTGCGAGGCTGGGAGGATGTTGGCAAGTTACATAAAGGCCGTCTTTGGCACTCTTGAAAATGCATCGTCTCTGGCGCCGTATATCTCAAAAGTAATACCAGCCAAAAGGTTTGAAATTGTCGCAACTGGCGATGAGTTTATATTAGACACAATCGGCGTGGGGTACAGCATAGAGAGCGTAGAGGCGACGGCTAAGGCGGCGCAGTGTCTACTAGAGGAGATGGGTTATCAACTAAAAGAGACAATAACGGCACCGGGCATTTTGAGAATAAAGGCAGTGAAAAATGTTAAAACTTCAAAACATTGAAAAATTTCTAGGGTCTTTCTGACTGGGGCCTATAAAGCGAGAGCAAGGCCTAAGTCGCTAATCCACGTGGGCCCCACAACCACTAGGGCCCGCTCGGTTAGTAAAAAGTTTGTAGAATAATCAATAAGCCCACCGCCGCGGCTAAATAGTCAATAAACTTTTTATTGATTAAACTTATGTGTTTATCTATCTTTGTTAGTGATGATACGGCCGTGACTTGAAAAATGAAGATGTGTTTCTAAACTGAACTAAAAAGTCTCTACGAAGTCGGTGGGCTTTGGAATCTCTTCCTTTAGGCCTTTCTTCTTCCGTAGCTGTTTTACAAAATCTCCCAGCATAGACTCGGGCATGGGGGCCCATCTAGAGAACTGCATCGACCAGAATATCTTGCCCGCCGCGGCGGCTCTCAACTCGTCGCTTATGTTAAAAGACTCTAAGACCGGCAGCTCGGCTCTCAAGTAGGCCATGTACTCTTGTTGAGTCATGTCTAACACCTTGCCTCTGTGTTTATTCAAGACAGAAGTCACAGCGCCGATGTAGTCAGGCGCGACTTTTATATCTAGCTTCATAAGTGGCTCTAGTAACGTCGGCCTGGCTGAGAGTATGGCGGCAAAGATGGCGTTTTTAGTAGCTGGCATAATCTGGGCCGGCCCCCTATGCGCTGGGTCTTCGTGCACAACTGCATCTACTAACACCACTTTCACCCCCCTCATTGGCTCTTGTGCCAATGGGCCGGCCTCAGTTGCCCATCTAAAGCCTTGTACGATATAGTCTCTAATCTCTCTTAGGTATTGAATACCTGAGGTCTTGTCTACAATTACGTTGAAGAATCTGTCGTCAATAGCCCAGATGCCTCTTGCCTCGTCTGTGTCCCACCCGGCTTTCTCTCGCAAGATCTTTGCCCTCTCTCTTGGGTCTTGCTCTTCTGTAATTTCTCTCAACGCTATTAACTCAATAGTAGTCTCGTCGAGCGGCTCGACGTAGAAGTAGAGTCTGTTGTGTTTATTAGGCGACTTGCCCTCCCACACTTGCGACCTCTCTCTCACAGTCTCTCTAAATCTAATCAAAGGCGGAGACACGGTGAACTCTGTCTTAGTCCTCTCTTTCAGTAGCCAAGTGGCGATTTCTAAATGTAAAGTGCCTACGCCAGATAGTAAAATCTGCCCAGTCTCTTGGTCTATTTTTAGGTCTAGTGTGGGGTCTTCAATAACTAAGTCTTTTAAAGCCTCTACGAGTCTAGCCAACTCTGCGGGGTTCTTCGGCTCGATGGCTACAGTAACTACAGGCTCTGAAATATACCTCATTTTCTCAAAAGGCGGAGTCTCAGAGTGGCGTGGATCAATTAAAGTATCGCCGGCCCGCGCCTCGTCGACTCCCATAAGCGCAACTATATTGCCCGCAGGCATGTAGGGCACTATGATACGAGCGGGGCCCATGTATATATAAGTCTGCAACACTTTCTTCTTCATCTTCCTCCCAATGATGTATATCTCGTCGCCTTCTCTTATCGTCCCCGAGAAGACTCTCCCTGTAGCTATTAAGCCGGCGTGTGGGTCTTTATTCACTTTACTCACGGCTACGACTGTGGGACCGTTTGGGTCTGCCTCTAGGAGGGCTTTGCCAATTTCGCTGTTTAAATCGCCTCGCCAGAGCCTTGGAATTCTATACTTCTGGGCGACGTTGGGAGGCGGGACGTGTTCAATAATCATAGACAGGAGAGTCTTGTAGAGGGGGAACTCCTGCGCCAATTGGTCCACTGTCCCTTTCTCATAGGCGTCGACGATATTGCTAAATTTTACGCCAGCCTTCTGAGCCATGGGGATTGTGATGCCCCACTTATGTAGAGCTGAGCCCAGCGCCATCTGGCCCTTCGCAGGGTCTACTTTCCACTTGTCTTTAAACTCAGGCGGGGCGAACATCTCAATTAAAGCGTTGAAGTCTTTTACAATAGTTAAAATACGTTGTTGAATCTCCTGAGGAGATAGCCTAAGCTCTTTTATCAACCTATCGATTTTGTTTATAAATAAGACAGGTCTGACGTATTCCTCCAAGGCTTGTCTCACTACAGTCTCTGTCTGAGTCATCACGCCCTCCACTGCGTCGACGACAACTAGGCCGCCGTCCATAACTCTAAGCGACCTAGTGACATGGCCAGTGAAGTCCACGTGTCCCGGGGTATCTACGAAGTTTATCAAATAGGGCTTCCCCCCGTATTCAAAATACAACGAAATATTGGCGGCTTTTACAGTCATTTGTCTCAATTGTTCAATGGGGACGTAGTCCATAGCCAAGGCCTTACCCGCCACTTTAGGCGAAAGCAAGCCCGCGCCCATTAGCAAAGAGTCGCTGGTAGTAGTCTTGCCGTGGTCTACGTGGGCGAGAGTGCCAGCATTTCGAATCTGGGCTGGGTTTTTCGCAATAGCCAATATTTCGTCTAGCTGCTTCTCAACTATTCTCACAGCTGAAGACATGTTTGGCGTGGAACCACTTATTTAAATAATTATCTATGCTTAAATACTACAACGCCACGTATTTACTATGGAAGACGTAGAGAGTTTATATAGAGCAATGCTCGGCCGGATCTATACAAATAAACTCATAGCCGACGTAGATCGACTTTCTATTATACACGACGGTACCTCCAGTTGTTTTGCATTAGCCACTGCAGTGGCGACTGCGGCGTGGGAGAAGATAGATGCGATATACACCACGCCGGTAGAAGTAGACAAGGGGTTGGTGTTGCTAAGCCCTAAGTCAGAAGTAGACACTGCGGTTGAAGTGGTGAAAAAAATTAAGAAATTTATAGCTCTACACACGCCGGTATTCTATACATTAATTGAGCTCTCCGAAGCCCCCCACTTATTTAAAAATAAAGAAGTTAGATATGCAGTCCGGAAGTCGCCTGGCGAGATTGTTTTCTATAGAGTAAATGTCGTAGATAACGAAGTGGAACCCACACCCTACGACAAATGGATTTTGTCAAATAGAGAAATTGAAGTAATTAAAAAATTTGAACAATTAAAAAAATAGCTTAGTGCACCCCGGCGTCTATACTACAAAGTTTTTACAAAATTTTTATAGACATACGTGGAGGAGAGATTGAGGGGGGAGCTGGGGGTGTTGATTAATAGAACCGGCGGCGGCGTGAACTCAATCTTATTAATTAGGAGAGACGGCCTCCCGGTGGCGGCTGTGGCGCCGGGGACAGATGTAAAACTCGTCGCTGCGATATCCGCCTTAGCCATGGGAGCTTTGAAAAGAGTGGGGGAGGAGCTAAAGGGAGGCGTGTTTAAAATGTCTATAATTTCTTATGAAAATAAGTCTCTATTAATATACCCAGTCAAAGACCTCTATATTATAGCCCTCCTATCGCCTGAGTCAAACCTCGGCCTAGTCTTACTAGAAGTTGAAAAATTAGCAAAGAGACTACTAGAGTTGATATGATTCAGCTATTTACACTCTTAAAACAATTACTAAAGGGCGACTTAGAGATAGATGTTGAAAAAGGCTCTTTCGCATATAAAGGCGTGAGAATAGTGGCTCTGCCCGTGGAGGCTGTGGCGAATTCACTACGTGAGGTGGCGGCTCTCTTTGGAGAGGCGGCGCTTATATTGTTGGAAAGGATTGGGGGAGGGGGTCGGCTCGGCGGTGATGTACTCAATGGGGTGGCGAGATGGTTCAAATACTATAAAAGAGCTTCCTAATTCAGCCAAAGCCGGCGGCTTTGGCAGAGTTGTGTTTAAAGACGGAGTCCTCCAAATAGACAACCTCCCCCTCTCTCTAGAAGACGAGGCGTTGATGGCCTATATGAGAGGGTTTATGAAGGGGCTTTGTATTGAATTACACGACGTCGAGAGGAGTGGAAATTCTATAAAGGCTAAATTTAAAATAATTTGTTAAAATTATAGAGGGGGGGAGGGCGAAGTGTTTATATTTTTTTAATTTACCGCTTACATGCGCATTGTAGTGTTGGGAGGCGGCCAGCTCGGCCTTATGTTATGCTGGGCGGCGCAGCGTCTACGTCTAGACTTTCTCTACGTAGACGTCGACGACGCCCCCGCCGCGCAGTGTGCACGACGTGTAGTTAACCCAGCCGCCGCTATTGAAAACAGCGACGTGGTTACATATGAATTTGAAAACATAGACCTAGCCCTCGCCGAGTTGGCGTATAGACATGAGAAATTAAGACCCCCCCTGGAGTATCTCAAATTGAAGAAGAGCCGACTGGCTGAGAGGCAGTTCTTTAGCCAATTGGGCATACCCACAGTCCCGTGGGCTAGGGCAGAGGGCGGCGCCGAGGCTTTGAAATTGGCAGAGAGGTGGGGGCGCGCCGTTGTGAAAATACCGGCAGGTGGCTACGACGGGAAAGGTATATATCAATATCCCAGAGAGCGCGCAGCAGTTGAGAAACTAACTGGGGAGCTCTTAGTGGAGGAGTACGTCGAAGTTAAGAGAGAGTTTTCTATATTGGCCGTGAGAGACGAGCGGGGAGATGTCTATTTCTACCCCCCAGCGGAGAATTTCTACGTCCATGGAATATTAGTTTGGAACTACGCCCCCATAGAGGCGCCGCCTGAGGCGTATGAATATGTCTATAAAATATTAGAGTGGGGCGGCTACGTCGGCGTGTTGGCTGTGGAATTTTTTGAAACACGTGACGGTCGTGTATTAGTGAACGAGATCGCACCCAGGGTGCACAACACAGGACATTGGACTCTCGAGACCGACGCCAGTCAGTTTGAAAACCACATAAGAGCTATAGTCGGGCTCCCCATTAGGAGGGTGAGGATTATGAAGCCCACGGCGATGGTCAATATACTCGGTAGAGAATTGAGAGAGCTCCCACTTAGGGAGTTAGAGAAAGTAGGCAAGGTGTATTGGTACGGCAAGGCCGAGGCCAAGCCTAGGAGGAAGATGGGCCATGTAAATGTAGTAGGCGACACCCCAGAAGAGGTTATTTCAACGGCCATGTCTACACTCAAGATGATATACGGCAGAGACTTCCCTAAGTTAGTTTTAAAGACTGTGTATATATACTAGGCGCCGGCTATTTACATGATTGTGTTGACTAGGCGGTTTAATTCAATCTACGTGGGGGGGATGTGTATTAGAGTGGTGAAGGAGGCCGTGGTGTGGTCCGCGGAGAGGTGTAGAAATAGCTATCTATTATATAGCCCAAGCCGGGGATTCTGGCCTAGCCAAAGGCCTCCGTCTGAAGACGCCGATATATATATAGCCGCCGGGCGGCCTAGAAAAATTGAATTTGGGAGGGGGGTAGAGGTTAGAGACGGCTTAAATCTCTTCAACGGCTTTGTAAAAAAGGGGCTGTGGAGAGAAGTGGCTCCCTCGTTCCACGCCGCCTTGGCAGACTACGTGTCTAAGAGTATATACTACACAATAGAAATGACTATACGCGGGAGAGTAGATCGGTTGGTGAGAGAAAGCGGCTTCTACATGGCTGTGGAGAGGAGGGGAGGCTACTCACACGTGTTGATAATCGCTACGCCGGGGAGAGGTCAGTTGTTTAGAGAAGTGGCGGCAGAGGTGTTTAACAAGGCGGAGGCGATTAAAAAGGTCCACCTAGGCGTGGCTGTAGACACGCCGTTGGATATATACCTAAGTCACTCTAAATACTCCACACCGCAGAGGGGGGTAAAGCCCCTACTCCTCACATTAGCCACTAACACTACGCCGTAGCGACAAGCCGCCTCTACGCCACTAGCCAAAGGCCCCCTCATACTAACCAATGTGGAGACTCCTACAGACGCCAGTCTAGTCACCATGTCGCCAGACGCCCTCCCAGTGGTGAAGGCCACGCTGTCTTGCACCGAGACGCCCTCTACGGCTGCCTTACCTATCAACTTCAACACAGCACTGTGTCTACTCACGTCGTGAACCACTACCCAACTCCCCCGACTGTACAAAGCAGCTGTGTGAACCGCAAGCTCAGGCTCGATGAAGGGCATAGTCAATTTATTAAATTCCCTAGCCAAAGCCACCAAGTCCTCTAGCCTAACTTTCCTCCTCCAAGCCGCCTTCTCCACAACTTGCCGCACGGGGCCGCAGTCTATAAAACTCTCTTTATCCACGTCGAATTTATCCTTTATGTATATCTTTATCTTCGAGTCTTCTATAGCCACCTCGGCGCCGTGGAGTCTATACACCTGTACGTACCCCCACGCCAAGTACTGAAGCCCCTCTGGAGACGTCACAACCTCAGCTGTTAGTTTGTCGTTGACGTAGATTTTTACTAACCTATCCACAGCTACTTTAACTCCTCTGTGGCTAATCCACATAGTTTACAACAACTCTCGCGAGGTATATTGTCTCTTCGTCAGCCGCCCCGTCTAATTCAATAGTTTTATATCTACATTCTCTACATCTATACACCAACGCATCTCCCAGCCTAAATACTTCAAATCTCTCTCTCCCCGACGCGCCGCAGTTTGGACACCTCCAATAGTCGTACCTCCATTCAAACCCACAGGCACATTTTGAAACTTTTACAACAGTTTGAAATATTTCGCCAACCTCTCTTCTAATAAACACGACAGGCTTTGTCCCGCATATGGGACAAAAGTCCCCACGCCAGTTTTGAAACAAACTCCCATACTTCGCGTTGAGGTAGCGGCTTTTTTGGATAAAGATAAGGGGGTCACCCCCCTCGTATTTAATCAAAGGGGGGCCCTCGCCCCCGGCAGTCTCTAGAGGAGGCGCGGAAAAAATTTGATTTATTTCACTCAACACATCTCCTCTACACTTTTCGTCCCTCCCACAGATTGCTTCAAGAAATACCTCTTTCATGTAGGTACTTTGCCATATGTCTCCTAGCCCAGCTCAGCGGCACCTTCCCCCCTCCGAACATGGCGTTTAGAAGCGGCCTGTTTGAAATATGCGTAGTGGCGAATAGGTGGCCTAGTAGAAACAGTAATGAGAAGTAGAACCCTATGTCGTGGAGCAGCAAGAGGAGAGACACGGCGCTTGACGAGAGGCCAAGTGCCGGGGCGTAGGTTAGTAATACGCCGCTTACGGCTAATAAGACTAGGCCCAGGAGGAGTAGGATAGACAAATAGGACACTAATACATTGTGTCTATGTAGATTATTTTCTACATCCGGAGGGAGGGGCCTCCCGGCGAGATAGTGTGCGACCAACGCCTTAGCCTCTCTGATCTGTTGTGCAATAGGCCGCTTCAACGGTGCGAATACTTCCACCTTCCTAAAAAGTAATAAATTAAGCCCATAAACTATCAACACTACCCCCCATACAAAGCCGAGGAATCGATGACTAGTCCTAGCCAACTCAAGCCCCACGCTCACAGGCGGGAGACCTAACGCCGCGGCTAGGGGGGCGCCTATCGCATAGGCCAAGGCCGCAAAGATGTCGGGAAAAAGCAACATCGAGCCAGTGATGGCGAGTATTGTAAATAAAACAATATTGAGTTGGTGGGCGATTCTATAGCCTATGCTAATTATCTCAATCTCATTTACAGTCTTTACATTAGACATGTATAATATTTAGAAGTGAGTTTAAAAATTTTTTGTTTATTCCTCTTTAGAAGTCTCAGATTGCTCTTTATGACTCTTTCTAGCTCTCCGCCAGTCGGCTAGGCCCAACTCCG
>JAWBJM010000016.1:0-28441 GCA_038832545.1 Pyrobaculum sp. | reverse complement strand
GGTGGTGGGTTGGTCTTTAGTGTTGTATGTCGTGTTTTTTCTTCTCGGCGGCGCTTTGCGCTTTTATTCTGCACGACGTTTTATAAATTGGATTTTCGGCATTTAAAAACTCCCAAAAAGAAGACAGTAGAAATATATACAAAAGTAAAGAACAAGCTACACGACGTTTTAAAAACGCCGAAAAATATATAGAGTATATAGTTTTTCGCCGGTTTATATATTGTTTGAGTGTTTATAAATGGGTGTGGGTGGTGGGTTATGTCTTGGGTGTTTGATGTTGTTAGGGCTAGGGAGGTTTTGTCGTCGGGTGGGTTTGTTGCGGTGACTCATGGTGGGGTTGCCCATCCTGATGATACTATTGCAGCTGCGTTGTTGTATAGACGTGGGGCGGAGGCTGTGTATAGGGTTAATAGTGTTGTTGAAATTTTAGATTTGTCGAGTGTGATTTTGTTTGACGTGGGGGACTCGTGGGGGGTGGGGGGCCGTTTTGTAGTGCTTGACCACCACGGCGTTTTGGACCCCGTCGACGAGCCGTCGTCGGTGGTGCAGGTGATGTGTGCTGTAGATGCGAGGCCTGCGCCTGCTGTTTTGACACATATCCACTATGTTGACCTTTTCGACAGATTTGGCCCTTCTGTGAGGCGCCTGAGCGGCCCCTATGGCCACTCTCTACTTCGTGGCGTCACTGCCGTATTTTCTAAAGAGAGGGGGGCGGTGAGAGATGTAAAATTTCTTGAGCTTCTCGCCGAGGCGTTTGAGAGTAAGTCTGTATACGACTTGGGGGACTATAGAGAGGCTTTTAGAGTAGTTGAGAGACTAGACGTGAAGAATTACGTTGAGAAATTCCCCCGTAGTTTCTGGCTGCTGGGGCTTATGCTTAGGGCTGTGGATGACGTCGAGGTGGTGTACAGCCGAGATGCGGTGGAGACGGGCTTTGGCATAGACTTCGGCGGCTACGCCGTGTTGGCTGTGCCGGAGTTAGAGAGGTATGTTGTAGAGGGGCTGCGGCTCCACTTCGCCGAGGTTAAAAAGGCGGTTGACGCCGTCGCCTCTGGTAGATACGTCAGTTTGAGGCGTGGCGAGGTGTGGGCTGTGGTTGTGGAGGACTACGTGTCGCCTTCTGCTGTGTGGAATGCATTACTTGACCTCGAGGCGGTGTCTGGGCCTGGGGTGGTGGTGGTGAGAGATTTGAGGACTCCTGGGGGGTACACCGTGTGGCGTCCAGATGTGTTTAGAGATAGAGTGGACCTACGCCGCCTGGAGGGGGGAGACGTAGTTTTTAGACACGTGGGTGGGTTTATGGCTGTGGTGAGGGGCCTCAGCGGGGTGGATGTGGCCAACTACGTCTTAGAGAGGCTGTGATCGACGAGATTTTTAAAGACTTGGGTAGCTACGACTTGGGGAGGTGTGTATTAGACGTGGGGGCTGGGTTTGGGAGGACTACGAGATTTCTCTTGTCGAGGGGGTATGTGGTGTATGCAGTGGACATAGACCCCGGCGTCGTCCAGTCCCTCGGGGCAGAGCTCCGGGAGTTTGTAGAGACTGGCCTTTTGAAAATTGTCCACGGCGACGTGGAGGACTTGCCCTTCTCTGACGGGGAGTGTGACTCTGTGGTGTCTGTGGCTTTGCTACACCACGTCCGGCATGTGGAGAGGGCGCTTGGAGAAATGTTGAGAGTGGCCCGGCGGGTGGTGTTAGTGTACGACTGGACGCCGCAGTCGGCGGGGGTTACAAATCCACATAGTGAGTATGAGCTAGCCGCTAAGATGAGAGAGGCTTTAGAGGCCGCGGCTGGGCTAGACTTCGACGTCTATATAGACAGATTTTGGTATAGGTTGAGAAAAGTTATAAAAAGTTGACTAAGTGGCTACATGCTCCTCTTGTTAATACTTGTACTTACTCTATCTCTAGCTGCGGCTACGCCAATTAGACTAGAAGTAGACGCAGTCTTAGTCTCGCCTATAAACACTACAAAGATTATAGACTATGTAAACTCTGCGAGAGAGGCGATATATATGGAGGTCTACGTCTTTACATACAAGCCGCTGGCGGACGCCTTGGTGGCGGCGGCTAGGCGGGGGGTAGATGTGTACGTTGTGTTGTCCTCCCGCGTCTTCGGCGGCGTGCCACAGCAGGCTAGAGACATAGCCAAGTATCTAGAGGAAAATGGTGTGAAAGTTGTGTGGAATAGAGACTTCCCCAATGTACATTCTAAACTCTACGTCATAGACAACCGGACGGTGATAATTGGCAATATAAACCCCACCAGGTCTGGCTTTTTGAGAAACAAGGGGGTGATGTTGGTGATTAACAATAGCACATTGGCTAGGCAGCTGGCCACTGTTGTGCTTAACGACTTCCACGGGAGGTACCCACGTTACAACTTCCCCGGGGTTTTGATCTCGCCGATTAACTCACAGGCTGGGCTAGAGTGGATTTTGTCACAGCCCGGCACGTTGTATATAGCCATGGAGCAGATATATGTGGACTCGGGCCTCGTGCCATATATTTTGAGGTACCCCGAGTACTACGCCGTGGTGGCTAGGACAAACGCAGACATCAAGACAGTATTTGACGACTCTCTCGTGGCGAAGATTATCGTCGTCGGCGACTATGTCTACGTCGGGTCGATAAATATCGGCTACTACTCAATCCAGAGGAATAGAGAAGTGGGGTTGTTAATACACAACCCAGACCTAGCCCATAGAATGAGGACGTTGATACTGCAGTGGTATAGAGAGGCAGGGGGCGAGGTGGGCCAGGTGGGGGTCTCCACCACCGACGTGGGCAGAGGGGAGGTCTATGATATACAAAGCCTCGGCGTCTTGACGTGGATAGCTATAATTCTGGCTATACTACTAGCTGTGTTGAGGAGAGTTGGGGGGAGGCGGTAGGAGTGTAGAAGTGCCAATTCTAACCCGGGCGGGGTCTTCTCCAAACCCCACCGCCTCTACAATAGCCTTGACTTGTTCCCACGTCCTAATCCCCCCGGCCATCTTCACCCCGAGTCTATACCCCCTCTCTTTTATAAAACTGGCGATCTCCACAGCTCTCTCTACTGTGGCGTGGGGGCGGTTGCCGAGAGATTCCACATATCTCTCGTCTAGGAAGCCAGTGGAGCTTTTTATAAAGTGGGCCCCGGACTCCGCCGCCAGTTCGTACAGCCTAAGCCTCTCCTCTCTAGTCAAATAGGGCTCCTCTACTATAATTTTGACAACTCTCCCCCCGGCGGCCCCCACTACGCTTATTAAATCACGCCTCGCCTCACTCCACATTTTAGACTTTACAAAAGCCAGGGGGGCCACTACGTCGAATTCATCTACGTACTCCGCCATGCGGGACACAGCGGCGGCTCTGTGGGCGGTGGTGGAGCAGCCGAAGGGGAAGTCCACTACTACACAAAGCCTAGTCTTTTCTAGAATTTGTCTAACCGCCCGGGCGTAGACAGGGTTTACACAAAAGGCGGCGGCCCCGGCTCTCTCAGCCGCCTCGGCCCCCCTCGCCACTTCTTCTAGAGATAGGTAGGGCTTCAACATGGCGTAGTCTATTAAGTAGAACATAGATATAAAGTTGGTATTTTCTTTTAAAGATATGGACTACGTAAGGGCCCATGTATATATAAGAGGGAAAGTCCAGGGGGTGTTCTTCCGACAGTCTATGAAAGAAGTAGCTACTAGAAACGGGGTGTTTGGCTGGGTGAGGAATAGGTCGGACGGGGCGACTGTGGAGGCGGTGTTAGAAGGCCCCCGCGGCTCTGTCTTAAAAGTAATTGAATGGGCCAGAGTGGGGCCCCCAGGCGCGAGAGTAGAAGAAGTAAATGTACAGTGGGAGGAGTACAGAGGAGAATTTAAAGACTTTAGAATTCTGCCGACGGTGTAGACGCTTGACAGACGCCTCTCTTAACTGCCTGTAGTTTCATACCCCCCTCGAGGCCCCCCTCTGGGAAGTACCAGTCTTTCACTACGTCGAAGCCGCATTTAGTCAATTTCTTACCTAGTCTAGTGTCGCGGGGAGCAACCCCCCTCCTCAACGCTGTGTAGGTGGCGAAGTCGTCTACATACTCGACGTATAGCACGTCGCCTGGGTCCATGTAGCGCCATAGTAGACAATAGAGCCACTCCTCTAGTGGGCTGTCTATAAACCACTGAGCTATGTTAAAAACCTCCGCCCAGGGGCTGTAGTGGGGAGGCCTCCCGTAGAATATCTTTACCACACAGACGTGTTCCCCGCCCGAGGTGAGTTGGATATTCACCTCTTCTCTAAACCTCCCCCTCTTGTAGACTGCCGTGAGGGGGGCGAAGGCCTCTGGGGGTATGGGCCTCAAGTGGCCAGAAGCGTCAACTTCCTCCTTCCTCTCGACGCCTCAATGTATAGTGTGTACAACACCTCCGCCACGTGTGGACCCACCGCCTCGGCCAACGCGTCTAATGCCAACTCGTCTTTGTCTAAGTCGATGCCTCTCCTCCTCAACGCGTATTTAATATAGTAAACAAATGGGGGGTCAAGCCCGGCGATAAAGTCTTTAAACTTCACAAAAGAGATAAACACTTCTTTTTTTATATATTACGTGTAGAATATCACTGAGATCTAAACTTTTTAATCATGACTGGGGCCACGGCGCCGAGGGCTATGGCCAGTATAGAAGTCACTACGTCTCTTACATAAGCTAACGTGTCTAGTGGAGGGGCTGAGATGGTGTTGATGAGATACACAACGCCGAGGATAATTGCACTGACCCCGAGGGCGTATATTAATACTAAAGATGCCATAAGTGGGCTTTTTTGGGGGTATTTAATTATTTCCAGAGAATTTGTGGAGTAGCAACGGAGCCGTCAGGCCGAGGGCCACGGCGGCGATTGAGAGGCCTAGATCTCTCGCCAGTATGGCTAAATCAAGCGAGGGGCTAGACAAGGTGGAGATCAACAAGAGGGAGCCTAGGAGAATCGCCACGGCGCTTAGAATTATTAAAATACGTCTCATACAATATCTATCGCAGCGGTTTATAAAACCTCTCGGGAGTATTTAGATATTAAGTTTATATACACGTGTCTTCCCACGGGCTATGGGGAAATAGATTTTGTCTACGACGTGGCTAGACAAGACGAGAAATTACTCATCGCCGCCTTGAAGAGAGTAGGCTTGGAGATCAATCTAAAAAATGTAGAGTACGTAGCGGCGCCGGAGGAGCTTGGGGGTGTGGGCGTGGTGAGAGTCGCCGCTAGGTCGAGAGTAATCCCAGTGGCCTACACCTACGAGCTGGGGGGCGGCATGTCTATAAACGCCGCGGCCTCTTTAGTAATTTCCCACGACAAATATCTAACGTATCTAAAACTTAGAGAGGCGGGGGTCCCCACCCCCAAGACCTACCTAGCCTTTGGACTCGCCGCCGCCAAAGCCGCCGCGGAGAGGTTAAACTACCCCGTCATTGTCAAGCCCACTGACGGCTCGTGGGGCCGTTTTGTAAGTTTGACAAAGTCTGTGGAGGAGTTAGAGACTTTGTTAATTCAGAGGATGGCTATGGAGAGCGATATGCATCTATACTTAGTTCAAGAGTACGTAGAGAAGCCTGGCCGAGATATAAGAGTCACAGTTGTGGGAGACAGAGCGGTGGCGGCTATATACCGCATAAGCCCCGCCGACTGGCGTACAAACACGGCGAGAGGCGGCAGGGCAGAGCCTGTGAAGATAGACGGCGAGTTGGAAGAAATCGCAGTGAAGGCCTCAAAGGCGGTGGGGGCCTACTACTCAGGTGTTGACGTAGTGGAGTCTGGGAGGGGCTACATGGTGTTAGAAGTAAACGGCGTGCCTGAGTTTAAAAACGTGCAGAGAGTGACGGGGGTGGACGTAGCTGGAGAAATCGCGGCGTTGATAAAAAATTTAGTAAAACACTAGTCGAATAGCTCTGGGTCTATTTTCCTCCTCCCTCTGAACCCCTCCGGGCCGTGGTAGTACATCACCTCTGGCTCGTCTACTTTCCAACATAGATATACAAACTCCCCCTCTTTAGTCACGGCGGGGAAGTCCACGACGCCGTGGACAAAGTCTCTAATTATAAACCCACTCTCAGCAGCCGCCTTTATTAACCACTGGATTTGTCTCTCTAACTCCTCCGCCTCCCGCGGCGTCACTGTCTCCCACCTCCTCGCCGCCTCCACCACTGGGAGTAGTAGTGGCCTCAGCTCTTTAATTACTTCATTAGCCTCTCTCAAAGTGAATAACTTCACCTATCTATACTCCTTTGCCTTTTTTAAATATTCTCTAACCGCCACCTTGGCCTTGACTATGTGTTTACAAGGCCCCCCTCTGAATTTAAAATCTAGACATTCACACCTGCCGTATAGATAACGCATGTCTAGCCTCCATTTCACCACCACTTGATAACACAACTCTCTACTCCTCTGAGACTTTACATAACAAATAGCGTATAGCCACCTCCCCCTCCTCTCAATATGGGAGATATACACGTCGCTCTGTCGACGTATACAACTTTTCTACTCCACAGCCCCTACCCCCGTATATAGTTAAATATCTTCTCCACGGCGGCTTTTAACACCTCTTTAGAGTCGGCGTATGTGCCTAAGTCAGTCACTAAATTTTTCAAAAGTCTATGGGGGATTTTGTCGAAGAGGGGGACTTCTACCTCTACGTCCCCTATCCAATATCTCACTTTAGCCAGGGGGGGCGTGTGTATAGGCGCGACTTTGTAGCTCTCAAAGACTACATATATAGACGCGCCTTTGGCCTCCGCCGTTGTGAAGAGGGGGAGCGTGCCCACTTTATTAGTGCCGTAGTCTAAATACAAACCGTCTAGGCCGGAGACTGCCCAGTGAAAATCCACAGCTCCGACGGCGGAGTCCGGGATGGGTACGACTCTGGCGAATTTTGAATATTGTACATAGGCCTGGCGGAACTCGACGCCTGGCCTACTCTCCATTAAGTAGACCACCTCTACTCCACAGAGCTCTAAAAGCCTCGCCACGGCTCTACTTAGACTTATAGTAGCCACCGCCGGGGGGCATTTTAAAGAGGCTAACCTCTTGTCTAACTCCGCCTTGGCCTTTTGTATATATTCTAAAAACCTCGCCGCGGCCCGCCTAGGCTCTACGCCGCTCTCCACCGCCTCTCTAACCGCTATGTAGAGCATGTCGAGACTCCCCATCCCCGGCCTCAGCCTCCTCGCCTCTTCTAAAACTGCCATGGGGTCCTCGGCGGCGGCGGCCGCCTCCGCCGCCCTCTCCACGAGCCACGTGGCGCCTCTAACCCACTCCCTAGCCAACTCGTCCATAGGTGTGAAATATTTCTAACTTATAATTATGCACGGCGTCGACGGTGAGCCCGCCGGCCGCCGGCGGCGGTGTGCATTTAAATATATAAAATCTCTCTTCTACGATGTTAAAAATTAGCCACGTCACAGTAGAGAGGGGCGGGGCCCCCGTCCTCGAAGACGTGACGTTTGAAGCAGGTAGAGAGTTTATACTAGTGGTGGGGCCCAACGGGGCGGGGAAGACTACTCTCTTCCTCGCCATACTGGGCCTACTGCCCCACAGAGGGGAGATATGTATCGACGGGGTCTGCGGCCCAGAGAGGAGTAGGAAAGTGGGCTACGTCCCCCAGTATCTAAAGGCTGAGGTCAACGCCACCGTCTGGGAGTATGTATACCTCCCCACTAAGTTTAGAAAGTTAAAAAACGGGGCGGAGGCCGCCGAGGCGGCTTTGAAATTTGTAGATATGTACCACAAGAGAGACCAGCCCCTTACGTCGCTGTCCGGCGGCGAGTTTCAAAGAGCGGCCGTCGCCAGGGCGTTGGCGGTGGGGGGAGACGTGTTGTTACTCGACGAGCCTTTGGCAAACGTAGACCCCCAGGGCAGAGTGGAGTTGTTGACTTTGTTGAAAGAGTTGAAGCGGGACAGGGCTGTGTTAATGACTTCACACGACTTAACACTCCCCTCGGACTTAGCCGACAGAGTCTTAATTTTAAAAAAGAGATTAATCGCCTACGGCCCCCCCGACTATGTTTTAAAAGAGGACGTGTTGTCTAAAGTATATAGATACGTCAGAGTGGCTAAGACGGCGGCGGGGTATGTCTGCGTCACTGAGGACCTCGGCCACCATTATTAACACCGCGGCTTGGGGCTTCGCCCTATCTGCTTTAATCCACGCGTATGTATACACCCCCCTGTTGTTCTGGCCACTTGTGTCGTTGATGTCCTCCGCGGCTGTGTTGGGCAGCCACAGCCCCCTGGCCCTTAGCAAAAGGATGGCTTTTCTAGCTCATGCACAGGCGCATGCGATACTAACGGCGGCGCTGGCTGCGGCCTTAGTCACCGCCGCCGTGGGGCTTTACCACACCCCCGCGTTTTACATAGTGGTTTTGGCGTTTTTAATTTTTTTAAACATGTCCGTGGCGTTAGTTGAGAGGTTTGGTTTTAAAAAAGACGTAGCTACGGGAGTGGTGATGTCTCTACAACTATCTACGTCTATTGCGTTGATATATGTATTGAGGACTAACTACCCAGTTGAGATAGACCCCGTGTCTCTCATCATGGGGGAGTACGTATTAGTGACTAGGGGAGATTTTTTAACACAACTGCCCATGCTCGCCGCCGCTTTGATATTTCCAATTGTCTACGGTGGGAGGTATCTATACAGTGGGGTAGATGAACACTTCGCCCAGTCTATTGGGTTGAGAATTAGGCTTTTAGACTACGGCTTTTTGACCTCTATGTCTCTAGCTGTGGCGGCCTCTGTCTACACCCTGGGCTCGTTGATACCAGCCGTGTTGTTAGTGCTCCCCGGCGCCGCCGCCGCTAGACTTAGCCACAAGTTGGGGGACCAGATACCACTCTCTATCTCTATCGCCGTCGCCTCCTCCGCCGCGGCGCATTACATCTCTTGGCTATTTCCACAGATATGGCCAGTGGCGGCGTTGGGCCTGGCCTTATTTATAGCGCTGGCGGCGGCGCGTAGGTGAAATGCTATGGTTTCTACTCACCACGGGGGCTTGTAATTTAAAATGTCGCTACTGCGGCGGCTCTTTCGACCAGAGGCACTCCCCCTGGAGGGCTGAGGTGAGCGCCGGCGAGGTGGCTCAGTTTATAACTAAGAGAGACCCCTCCCCCGTGGTGTTTTTCTACGGAGGGGAGCCGCTCCTCAATGTGAAATACATACTCGAGGCCATGGAGGCGATGCCACATGTAAAATTTGGCATACAGACCAACGGCCTCTTGGCTAAGAGACTGCCGCCGGAGGCTTGGCGGAGGTTCTCCACAGTGCTTTTGTCAATAGACGGGGTGGAGGAGGTGACTGACCTACACAGAGGGCGGGGGGTGTATAGAAAAGTAGTCGAGGTTTTAAAATGGCTAAGGGGGGAGGTGGGGTGTCGATGTAAAATAGTGGCTAGGATGACTGTGTCTCAACACACAGACATATATAGAGACGTGGTTCATCTACTCGGCCTGGGCTTCGACGCAGTGCATTGGCAGTTGAATGTAATATGGACAGATATGTGGACCCCCCGCCAATTCCTCCAGTGGGCTGAGGAGAGCTACCTCCCAGGCGTTGTGAAATTAAGAGACTTATTCCTAAGCCACGCCGAGAGGGGCGAGGTGTTGGAGATAGTGCCTATCTTAGGGATATATAGAGCGTTGTTGATAAAGCCCTACGACTGGGTGCCGTGCGGCGCTGGGAAATACGCCTACGCTATAAATACAGACGGGAGAGTGCTACACTGCCCCATCGCCGTCTATGAAAAATGGGCAGAGGCCGGCCACGTAAAGGTGGGCATCTATAAAAAAATTAAACTCGGCGAGAAATGCGCCAGGTGTGAATATGTACACATATGCGGGGGGAGGTGTCTCTACACCCATTATGAAAAACACTGGGGCGAAGAGGGTTTCGACGCCGTGTGTGAAGTGACTAAAAAAACTATTGATATACTTAAAGAGGGGGCCCCCCGCCTCCAGACGCTTATAGAGAGAGGCGTCATACCGCCGAGCCGCTTGGACTACGACCCCCTCCTACACTCCACAGAGGTTGTGCCCTAGGGTAAATGGACATACGACCTGGGGGGCAATATTTTTATGTAGATAACACAATTAGTTTATGTATTACATATTTCTTATATTATTTCTATTACACATACCGCTGGCGTGGGACTGGCTGTGGCTATTCTACCCAGTGTTTTTAATATTTGACTCATACGCGCCGGGCGTTTTTGTGGCGTTTGGCGTAGATCTGTGGACCGCCGTCGGCGCCACTTTGACTAGCCTCGTGGGCGGATTTGGATTGACGTATTGGCTATTGTCAAAATCTAAAAAATTTTTAAAATTTGTAGAGAGGGTAGCTTCTATAAAGGGGGCCAGGTTTGGGGGGTATGTGGCAGTGGCGGCGTCGGCTGTCTTAGTCAATTTCGTAGCCGCTGCCTTGGCGGCTTGGTTGTTTAGACTAAGTTTCCACAAGGCCCTTGCCGTGTACGTGGGGTCGGCCTCGGCCACAGCCCTCTCGCTAGCCGGCGCCGCTAAGTGGTTAGTCTGTTGTATATTCTAACCGCGGCGTAGGTCTGGAGGAGGGCGTAGGTATTAGCCTTTGGCTGGCCGTGGCGGAGCTCCGCGGCCACTAGGCCGTGTCTCTGCCACACTTGTAGAGCCCTCTTGTCTCTAGTTATAATGACTTTACCCTCTAACTGGATTCTATCCGCTATGGGCAGCACTACGTCGCATTTATAGGGCTGGGTGGCTATATACCCAGCCTTGGCGGCGATCTCTTGTAGAGCCAAGTGGGCCAACTCCGCAGATAGCCTCCTCTCCTTCTTAGTGAGGGCGTCTAGCAGCTCCACTTGGGCGCAGTAGGGGATGTAGAGTCTATACTCCTCAAGGGGGAGGTTGTGAACTCCTCCATATATAGCGCTTGTGTCTAAGACGTAGCTCCCCCCGGGCTCGAGCTCCGGCGTGGCGTAGCCCAACAACATGGCTAGCTGATGGACGTCCTCCTCGGGGGAGTCCAGGGCTGTGGGTAACGTCTTTAAAAACTCCTCTACTCCATACGGCGAGGTGTTAGACAGCTTAGCTGACGGAGTCTTTTTTTTCAACTTCTCAGTTGAGACTAGACGCCCCGCGACGTATAGCGAAAGAGCCCCGTCTCTCACCTCGAGGACCACCTCCTCCTCTCTCTTAAGGGAGTCGTTGTTGTATATATACGACTTGTTTAGCCTCTGGTTTATTTCACAAGATATCGCCCCCACTTCTCTCCTCAAAGGGCCCACGCCGCGGTCAAGCTCAAAAAATTTTCTACAGTCTACATATTGTTGTACGTCGTCTAATTTAGCATCTCCCGCTACGTAGAAGCCCCAGACTAGCCACCGGGGGATTAGTGGGTAGTATAGACCCGTCCAGGGGCCGAAGGGGAACATGAAGTGGACCACGGCCTTGCCTAGTCGAGTCGCCTTGACGGCTATACACAAGGCGAGTTTTACAGAGGCGGAGGTGGGGACCGCCAGATCTACGCCACTTATTAAATCATCTAATTCGCCACACGTCTTCACCTCCACGGACTCCACCCCCAGGGCCTCTTTTAACAACCCGGCGACTCTACTAGCCTGTGGGAAACTGGCAGTGGCCAGAACTGGGGGGTCTCGGTGGATTTCAAACACTCTAGCGGCGGCGGTGGCGGCGGTGTGTAGAGTATACTGGGGCGACCCCACCCCCACTAGAGCCGTCATGTCAAGACTCTACTATCTTGCCGTCTCTCATCTTGACGTATCTATCGCAGTAAGTCAAAAGCTCGAGGTTGTGCGTCACCATTACGATCGTGACCCCGAGCTCTTTTTTTAATTGTAGAAAAGTGTCCATTACTACTTTAGCCGTGGCGCTGTCGAGATTGCCCGTGGGCTCGTCGGCTAGGAGGAGCCTAGGCTTTGTCACAATGGCTCTGGCGATAGCCACTCTCTGCTGCTCCCCCCCGGAGAGTTGCGTAGGCTTTTTCCTAGGGTCTACGTGGCCCATTCCAACTAGTCTCAAAGCCTCTAGCGCCATCTCTCTACGCCTCTGCCTCGGCACCCCTCTCAAGACTAGGGGGAGCTCTACGTTTTCAAGTATAGACATCCTGGGGATGAGGTAGTAGAGTTGGAACACGAAGCCGATGTTTTTATTTCTAAACTCCGCCAATTGGTCGTCAGAAAGATCGTTCAGCCTCACGCCGGCCACGTAGACCTCCCCCCTCGTAGGTCTGTCAATGCCCCCAATGACGTGGAGAAGTGTAGACTTGCCAGACCCAGAGGGCCCTATTAGACATTGAAAAACGCCCCGGGGGATCTCTAACGTAACCCCCCGCAGAGCTGGGTACTGGCCGTAGTACTTCACTACGTCTTTGACTAAGACCTCCATGTGTAGAATTGGCGGATTCTTTAAAAACCTTATGGCAGTGTTTTAAACGTCCCCACCACCGCCCTCGCCTCACCCCTCGTGATAGCCACTGCGCTCTTTAGAGTTCTGTACAGAGAGGCGGCGGCCAGTAGACTACTCCGCCCCACGGCGTAGTTCTCCAACTTGACGTAGGCCCTGCCCCAGGGGTGCTCTACCTCTATCTCGTGGACTATGACCCCCGGGGGGCCTTTCTTAAGTTCTACATAGGTCTCCGACCCCGCGGCGGTCTGTAGAGCCACTGAGGAGTTTAGACTCCTGGGGTGCCGCCTAAACATCTCGGCGGCGGGGCCCGAGTCTTCTATCTCCACCGCCTTGTGGACTCTATGCCGCACCTTCCCCCCCGCCGCGGCTAAGAGGTCCAGCCCCCCCACGGCGCCGCTTGGGATAAATAAAACGCCCGGGCCTCTGCATTTTAACTCCACGGCGGCCCCCACTGTGGCTGTTATTAAATGCGCCCCCGCCTCTAGAATTTCACACCCGTGTTGTAACACAGCGTCTACCCCAGCCGCCTCCACTACGTAGTCGGCCTCTCTGGCCAATTCCCGGGGGGACTCTACACACCTAGCCCCCAGCCCCTCCGCCTCTCTACACCTCTCTCTATCTACGTCGTAGACTACAGTTAGTCTCAGCTCTTGGTCCTGCGCCACGAGTCTAGCCACTTCTCTCCCCAAGGCGCCGAATCCGAGGAGCCCCACCCTCGCCCTGGGCCTCCCCCTCACCTCTAAGGCGGCGTCTACTGCAGGCGCGCTGTGGGTAATTTTGCCAATGGAAATTACGTCTACATATGGCGCGTATTGTGAAATATTAGACTCGTCTATCCCCCCCGAGGCCTCTAGCACCACTCTGTCTCTCAGCCCCCTCTCTGTCAATAATCTATGAGCCCTAGCCACCTCCTCAGGCGGGGCGTTGTCTAACATCACGACGTCGAACCCAAGCATTGCCGCCTCCACAGCCTCCTCCGCCGTGGAGACCTCCACCTCTCTCTTCACCACAAAGGGCGCCGGGGCCTGGGCTAGATCTCTTAGAGAGAGCGCCCACTTGTGGGTGTCTTTATACATCACTGCGTCTGTTAAAGAACTTCTGTGGGGGTCGCCGCCGGCTACCCACACCGCCTTTTTCTCTAAGTAGCGGAGGAAGGGGAGAGTCTTCCGCGTGGCGGCCACTCTCACCCGGGGGTTTGCCGCCCTCGCCGCCTCTACTAACTTCTTCACATAGGTGGCCACTCCAGATGCGTGTATTATTACATTCAACACAGTCCTCTCCACCTTGGCCACTTCTCTCAAAGGGCCTTGGAAACACAACACATCCCCCACAGCCGCCGTTCCCTCCGCCACGGCCTTCGTCACTTTAAAACCTAGAAGTTTTAAAAACTCTGCCGCCTCCTCTACCCCCGCCGCCACGGCAGCTTTTCTAAATACTACACACGCCTCAATTTCTTCAAGCGGCAGCGCCGCCGCTGAGTAGTCCAGGAGGGGGATGTCTCTCCTCAACTCCTCAAGTAGTTGGTATGCGAAGAGCCTCGCCTCTATCATACAAACTGAAACATTTTCTCAATAGCCGCCCTGGCCCTCTCCGCCACGTCTCTAGGCACGTTGACTAAATACACCTCGTCTCTCAACGACTTGTACACTTTCTCAAGAGTAATCAACTTCATATATTCACACACTGCGTCCTCCGCGGCGGGGATGTACTCCTTCCCGGGGGCTTCTTTAGCCATTCTGTATATTATCCCAGTCTCCGTCGCCACTATAAACCTCTTGGCGGGGGACTGCCTCACGTACTTCACCATGCCCTCTGTAGAGAGGAACTTGGCCTCTACCCCCATCCTGGGGAGTTCTAGTAGACAGGCGGTGCCGCAGCCGCACTCTGGGTGTATCAACACCTCTGCGTCTCTATACATCTTAACTTTTGTCAATATCTGAGGGGCGGCTAGTTTTGCATGTACGTGACACTCCCCCTCCCAGATCTCTAACTCTCTGCCGAGCCTCGCCGCGATGTACATGCCGAGGTATTTGTCTGGGAGAAACAAGACAGGTCTATCTCTCGGCAGGGCCTCTATAATTTTTATACAGTTGGCAGAGGTACATACGTAGTCCGCAAGGGCCTTCACCTCTGCGTAGGTGTTTATATACGCCACCACCACCCCGCCCGGGTTCCTCTCTTTCCAACGCCTAACTCTCTCCACGTCAACAGAGGCGGCTAGGCTACACCCAGCCTCTGGGTCTGGGATCAACACCTTCTTGTCTGGGTTTAAGATCGCGGCGGTTTCGGCCATGAAGTAGACCCCGGCGAAGACTATCATCTTCGCCTTTGTGTCCCTCGCGGCGAGAGAAAGGTTGAGAGAGTCCCCCACGAAGTCCGCCACGTCTTGGACCTCCGGCCTCTGGTAGTTATGCGCTAGAATCACCGCCTCCTTCTCTCTCTTCAATTTCAACACCTCGTCGATCACATAGGTGGGTAGTTTAGTAGTTATAACTTTATATTTGACAAATTTTGACGCATGTCCGGCGGCGTAGGCGTGGGAAAAGACAAATATATGTATAGAAATTTGTAATGTGTGTGTGCCAGAGGTTGAAGCCAGCGAGGAGTTGAAAGAGTGGTTTAAAAAAGTGGGCATAGACGTGAGGCGGGGGGCTTCTGTAAAGGCGGTGTATGGAAGAGATAGAGACATACTCAAGGCGTTGAGAGAAGAAGACAGACCAGTGCTAGGCATCTCCCCGCCCGGCGTCGACGCCAGACTGGCGGCGACGGATTTAAAAAGACTGCCGTATTTAACAAATTGCGTCAAGGTGAGAGTGCCGAGAATAGCGGCTGAGAATAGAGAGGGGAGGGTAGTGGCCGTGAACGAAGTAGCTCTCCTCGCGGCGTCGCCTGGGGCGTTTGTAAAATATTCGCTATACGTCGACGGCGAGTTTATGTACAACGACCTCGGCGACGGAGTTTTAATAGCCACCCCCCTCGGCTCCACCGCCTACGCATACTCCGCAGGGGGGCCGGTGATAGACCTAAGAGCCAACGTCGTCGAGGTGGTGCCGGTCAACTCAGCCCTGAGGAGGCCGCCACACCTACTCCCCATAGACGCCAGAGTGGAGTTAGTAGACGCCAAGAGTAGAGAAGAGCTAGTGGCGGTGGCGGACGGAGTGTTAAAAATACGCTACGCCAACCCCACCGCCGTGTACCTAGACTCATACGCCACTTTAATAATCGCCAAGAGGAAAAAAGCCGTAGAGACAGCCCCACTCCCCCCAAGCGCCCTCATGGTGAAAAAAATTTTAGAAGAGCTAGGCCCCCTCACAATAGACGAAATAGTTAAACACAGCGGCGTTAAACAGAGGACTGTTAGACACGCCCTCCAGAGGCTAAGAGAGGCGGGCCTTGTAGAAGCCACGGCGGACCCCACCGACCCGAGAAAAAAACTATATAGAATAAAATAGGGCCCCTCTAGACGCCAACTTGGCGACGCCGCGCCACACGTACCAGACGGGTCCAACACGGCTCTGTACAAACCCACTTCTACAAGACAGACGCCGGTTTGAGCCGTCGAGGCGCACGTTAGTTTTATATACCTCACAGCTGTAGACATATGGACTTTCTCCATTTAATTATCCACTTAATTTCAATTATCTTAGACGCGTTTATAAAAATTGAACAAGTGGCGGCGTATAGAAAAGACGGGGGGGTGGTCATATGTTTTATAAACTCTAAGAGAGAGTACATAATCACGGCTGTGGACTTAGGCGGCCGCGTCGTCTTAGCCCATTTCTTAAAAACTAGAGGAGCCGCAGAGCACTTGGGAGATAGAGTGAAAATCCCACGGGGGAAGACGGCGGCAGTGTACATACCCACCCAGGCCGAGGGCGGGGAGGTGGTGGTGTTGGCAGAGCCTAAAGAGATAAAGGTAAAGATATCGCGGGGGAGTTGTCCACATGATTTTTGACCTCTACGCAGAGGAGTACGACGCGTGGTACGACAGACATAGAGACCTCTACCTCTCCGAGCTTGAGGCTGTGAAGTTGGCCAAGTGTAGAGGGGGGGTAGAGCTGGGCGTAGGCACTGGGAGGTTCGCAAAGCCGCTGGGCCTCTACGCGGGGCTGGACCCAAGCGCCGCCATGTTGAAACTAGCGCCGAGAGAGCTAGACTTAGTCCAAGGCGTGGGGGAGGCCGCCCCCTTCCGAGACGGGGCGTATCCATGCGCCTTGGTTGTGGTGACGCTCTGTTTTGTAAAAGACCCCGCCGGCTTGTTGAGAGAAGCCGCCAGAGTGGCCAAGAGAGTGGCTGTGTGTATAGTGCCCAGAGACTCGCCCTGGGGCAGGAGGTATAGAGAACTAGCAGCCGCCGGGCACCGCTTCTACAGCGCCGCTAAGTTCTACACCGTGGCGGAGGTAGTCCAGATGCTAAAAGACGTCGGCGTCGACGCGGCGGAGATATACGCCACTCTATCCTCCCCCCCGACAGAGGCCGCCTACGAGCCCCCGGCGCAAGTGACGGCGGCCGAGGCGGAGAGATACGGCTTCGTCTGTGTGGCGGGTGATGTATATAAACGGCGGAGTTTAGCCACATATGTTAGTGGCGGTGGCGTCTAAAAACCCAAATAAGATAAGAGCCGTCGCCGCGGCCTACGCCATGTTTGGAATCCCCGCAGTAGTCAAGCCAGTGGAGAAGCCGCCGGGCATACCGCCGCAGCCAGTTGGGCTAGACAAAGTGGCCGCGGGGGCGGCGGCGAGGGCAATACACGCGCAGAGAGCCGCCGGGGCTGAGCACGGAGTGGGGATAGAGGCCGGGGCGGTGGAGATAGGCGGGAGACACCTCGACGTGACAATTGCAGCAGTGGCAGACAGAGACGGCGTCGTGACCTACGGAGTAGGCCCAGGTTTCCACATACCGACCCCCTTCTTAAGAGAAGTATTGACAGGTGTAGAGCTAGGCGACGTCGCAGACCGCCTACTAGGGACAAAGGCCATTGGCTATAGACAAGGCCTAGTGGGCCACCTCACGAGGGGGAAAATTACACGGTACCACCTAAACCTAGCCGCAGTGGCCATGGCGCTGATCCCAAGACTCCCATACAACAAAAAACTGTACTAAGTCGACCCCCGCCGCCCGAGGCGCCTGCCCGCCGATAGTAAGGCGCCGAAGTTATTGTCTTGACAAACGCCTAGCGTAGACCTAGCTGTACACCACTAAGAGCCTCCGTCTCTACGTCTTTCATTAACGAGGTTATACAACAACGCAATAGTCTTCGCCCTCAGTAAGAAAATCTTCTTTACAGTCTCTTCCACCATATCTACTCCATCCGCTCTGCGTGACGCAAAGGCTTTGTAGTAGGTGTATGTATTCATCTCATTTATTAAACTGTCGTCGCCTAACAACTCCTCTCTTATCTTAGAGAGAGGCGGCGCCGCGCCCAGTATCTTAGCCACCTCGGAGGCTAGGTCTATTATTTTGACCGCGCCGAGCGAGGAGGGTATGTTTTGTCCATAATGCACCACCTCTTTAATTTTTCGGGACATCTCTAAGATATAGATATCCAACAGGGGTGGTCTCTCTGTCTTCTCACGGGAGGTTCCCATAATTTTGACGTCGAAATTTTCGCCCACGACTGCAACTGCCGCGACGTAGTCGTCGAATCTATCCACTATAGCGATGGGGCGGGCGGGGACTTTGGGCACTTTTTTCCACTCTTCTCCAATCTTGACTTCCGCCACGTTGCATAAATACATGGCGAATTTCCTAGCGTCTTTCCTAACCTCATTGATAAAGCCCATGTCTATAAGATTCTCCCGGGTGAAGTAGTAGGGGTCTATGTACTCTAGCAATAGCCTCAATTCTTCGTTCCAGACCTCGTCTATGTCTCTTAACAATTTTTCACAGTTTAGCTCCTCACGTAGTTTTATAGACTCCCCTCTCCTCAATCTTTTCAATATGCCCACAGGCTCCGCCTCCCATATTTTCAACACTCCCCCCTCCTCTAAGTAGTGCTGTATTAAGTTTAACTCCACGCCGTACTTCAGCCTTAGTATCGCCTTTACTAAAGCGGATCCCTTTTCTAGCGCCTCTGGGGACACCCCTCTATCTACTTCTGACAAATACACATATGTAAAGTACTCGGCGTAGACCCTCGGAGGTTCATACTCTAGCGGTATTCTCCCCATGAGGTAGAATATTTCTCTTCTGCCGTCTACATATCTCCATCTCCTCTCGCGCGACTCTAGGTACCACACCACTTGCTTTGGCTTCTCTCTCACACGCTTAAACCCACCGCCGCCTCTGAAGTAGACAGAGGTATATATCTTACTCCAGAGCTTCCCCCTCGCCACGTCTTCTTCAATATCCGGCTTTTGTCCCCAATCTTTACAAATCTCTTCGTACTTTTCCAAGGCGTCTAATAAAAACTTCGGAACTCTCCAACTCATCTCTCCACATGTTACCGTGCTGCAGCTCTCTATCTTATCTCTACTCAATCTGCCGACTCTTCGCAACTCATCTAAACAATTCCTTATGTGTATCAACTTCGAAATAGGTAGTCTAAGAACAGCAAATTTTTTTTCGCCTTTGTCGTATCCCGCCAAGGCGACTGTAGACACGTCGTAGTGCTCTAACGCGCCCGTCTGGTAGTATCTGACAAACTCGTGGATGTGTTTACTTTCTTTTCTGCACTGATCGCCGAGTTGGTATATTTTAATCTGTTTAGACCTAAAGATTTGGTAGAAGCCCACTTCGGTGGGTATTTTTTCCACGTCTAATTCCGCCATCTCCTCTGGGGCGAGTTTCCTCACATTCAGGACGTGTGCGTATATTTTCAACAAGTCGTTTTCTGGGTCAATTGGGAGGACCTCCGGCCCCAGCTGGCGCCATTGTTTTAGCCGTTCTAAGTCTTCTTTAACTATCACTAAGTCGTACTCTGAAATGGGTATGACTATACTCTCTGTAAACTCCACAGCCCGCCTCCCCTTCCTCCCCTCTCTCTGTATCCACTCACTCACTCTCAGAGGAAGCCCCACGTGGACTACTCTCACTATCTCCCCAATGTCTATACCCTGCAGGAGAGTCTTCACAGTCACCACAACCTTAGTCTCGCCATTTCTCAACTTCTTCTCTATCTCACGTCTCAGCTTCGTAGGCACTCTAGAGTGGTGCACATCCACAGATGCCTGGCGTGCCACCCTATCGGCGAAACTTATAGAGGGGGCAAAGACTATAGTACTCCCGTTTAGGCCTTTTAGCCCCTCCACTATCCCCACTACTGCGCTATTGTTGTCGCCCAATATAGATATCTCGTCTCTATGTCCCCCACCCTGCCTCCCCATCACTATGTATATATAGTTGGGGGGACGCGGCGACTTGCCCCCAATCTCTTTGATATCTTTTATAAAATGAGTTATGGCCTCTATATTTGACAAAGTTGCCCCTAGTATTACATATTGTCTAGCTTTTATAACATGAGTAATTAGCCAGAGTAAGACTGTGGACTTGGCCCCCCTGTAGAAGTCTAGCTCGTCTACAACGATTAGATCCAAGTCTCTTACAAACAACGCCAGGGGGTCGCCTTTGCGATACAAGGCGGTTAACAACATCTCTGGGTTAGTGGCCACTAGATATGCATTCAGCACTACGTCCTTACTCGGCTTGGTTTCGCCGTCGTATCTTACGACCTTACCATTGCGATCAGCCTCGTCAAAATATTTCTCAAGTCTCTGGAATTGGTCACCTGTCAGCGCCTTGGTGGGGTAGAGCAACAACGCTCTGACTCCTCTTTTTTCTAACTCCTCTAAGAGGTAGGCCGCCCATATCTCTGTCTTACCCCCTCCTGTGGAGGCTGTGACAACTACACTGTGGCCTTTTTTTAAATACTCTATAGCCTCTAGCTGGTGTTTATAGAGCTCCCAGTCGCAGAAAGACACCTTCGCCCTTTTACAGAGGGAAGGCGCCACATCTACAAACTTCTTCCCACTCCTCTCCGGGAGACTGCCCTCCTCTTCAATAATATAATAATTGAGCCCCAGCCGCCTCAGCAACTCTGCAGTGGGCAAATCTCTCCACATAGCTACACCCAGCGGCGGGTGTTTTGGCCGGCGGCCTCTGTAGTGTACAAAACTATATACAGTAACAACATATCTAAAATATATCTCTAGTATATATTTTTTCAGTGGCTACTCTCTATCTCTACAGAGGCGGCGCGGGGCTATGAGTGGGCACTGGCTAACTCGAGGCGGCTTTCTGCCAGTTGTTTTATAATACGTCCAGAGGGCCGCCCCAGCCGCCGCGGCGGCTAGAGAGGCGGCGGCCATCGCCGTGTAGAACAACTCCGCCGTGTACACCCCGGCGGCGTGTGCCATATCTACCCCCTTTAGAGAGGCCCCGGCGGTTAGTAGCCCACCGCCCACCAGACCCACGCCGTCTCTCCTCAGCCTAGCCATACAGAAGGCGGGGAATAGGGCGAGTAGGGGAGCCAGTAGTACGTAGTCCATTAGTGTGTGTTTTTACCTATTTTAAAACGTTGGTTTGAAAATCATTAGGTACATCATCACTGCGTATATCGCCACCCAGGCGGGTATAAGTCTACCTCCTTTGTATCTACTGGGGTCGCCCCCGGCGTCTAGGACGTTGTATAGGTGGTACACCTCCACTAAGCCCGCGGCTAGGGCGACGCCGAGTGAATAGTGTATCCAAAGCGGAGACTTGGGGAAGTTGTAGATCCATAGAGCCATGGCGACGCCGGTGGCGAAGAGCGCCACGGCGGAGGCGAATTGGACATATACCAGTTGTCTATACCTCGGCCAAGCCACTGCCCCCGACTTAAACACGTGGTAGCCCCCAGTGGAGAGGCCCGCCCACCCCACTAACGCAGTTATGTGAGCATAGAGCAGAGCCTCGTATAGCATAAGTCAGAAATTGTTTCTATTTAAATACATTTTCTCTCTAACAATTTAACAATTTTTTAAGTAGTGGCAACGGGCCATATACATGAGAGTGTTGATATACGGAGGCGTGGGGTTCATAGGGGCTAGCGTAGTGGAGGAGTTTAGAGATTTTGAAATATACGTAGCGCACCGGCCTGGGTCGACTGCGAAGAGGCCCGCCGTGGCGGAGTTTGTGAAGAAATACGCCAACTTGATAGAGTATAGAGACCCCTCCGCCCCCCTCGCCGAGGTGAGGCCAGAGGTGGTGGTGAACTTAGTAGGCGAGTACTTCGGCCCCCCCGAGGCGTTGAGAGAGGCAAATGCAGAATTTCCAAAGGCGTTGTGCGCGGCGGCTAGAGCCGCGGGGTGGCGTGGGAAGGTTGTACACATATCCGCAGCCACTGTGAGGGGGCCGGTGGGGTCTGTCATTAGAGAAGAGGAGAGCCACCTCGTGGGCGTAGAGCCTGTGACAGACTTCGACAAGTTTAAAGCCGAGGGGGAGGCGGCGGTGGCTAGATGTTTTGAAGACTGGGTGGTGGTGAGGCCCGTGGTGGTGTACGGCCGGTTTAACGACCACCCCGAGTGGGTTACTCTAGTGAAATTTGTCAAGAGGGGCGTGGCGCCCGCCGTGTCGGCTAGAGTCTCGGTGATATCTGTCAGAGAGTTGGCCAAGGCCATCCGCCACTCGCTGGGCTTGTCTAGAGAGTTTTTCTTCGCCACTGAGTGCACGCCCAGGAGGCTGGCGGATTTTGTAGACGCCGCCGCCGAGGCCTTGGGTAGGAGAGTAGTCAAGGTGCCGGTGCCCTCTCTCCTCTTCAAGGCGGCTGCCCCGCGGGACTTGAGAAAACACATGGCTTTTATAGACAGGGCCTTTAGCTGTGAGAAAATGAAGAGGCTACTGGGGTGGGAGCCGCGGCCTGACTTCCGGCGAGAGGTGGCGGAGATGGTTAAATTCATAACGGAGAGGGG
Source organism: Pyrobaculum sp. (assembly GCA_038832545.1). GTDB lineage: Archaea > Thermoproteota > Thermoprotei > Thermoproteales > Thermoproteaceae > Pyrobaculum. Next base: position 6,153 of record JAWBJM010000016.1, on the reverse strand, counting down.
TTTATAAACTTTTTTCAAAAATCTTTTGGCCACTGTCTATATGTGGCCTTCGGCTAGGTGCCATGGAGGTGTTGACTTACCGGGAGAGGCTTGTGTTGACGCAGTTGGTGGTGGAGGGGAGGGTGTCTGTCAGCAGCATCGCCAGGAGGATCGGCGTGACTAGACAGGCGGCGTGGTATATCATAAAGAGGCTGAGAGAAGAGGGGTACGTAGGCCCCCCCATGGTCTACGTGAGGCCAGACGTGGTGGGGATGTACTACGCCTTTTTCCAAAACGACTCGCCGCCGCCCCCCGACTCTGTGCTACGTTTCGTAACTCTAGACGGCTTCAACATATTCGCAGTGCCTTTCAAAACATTCGACGAGTTAGATGAGCTCTCTGCCATATACGGCAAGCCGTGGTTTGTGCCGAGGCTAACCCCCAGGTCAGTTACAAAACTACAAAAAGCCGCGTTAATGAAGTTTATCAAAAATCCAGAGATGTCCTCTACAGACTTGGCTGAGGAGTTGTCTCTCCCCAGGACCGCCGCGAGGAAGCTAATGGCTTGGGTTAAGAAAAATGTGAACTATACATATAGAGTAAATCTAGGGAGAGCGGGCATCGTGGCGCTGGCGGTGAGGTCTCAAGCGCCCCTCGGCCTATACGCGCCGTATAAATTCTTTAAATGTTTTGCCTACGCCATCGGCTTCTACGGAGTGGCTTTCCCAGACGCCGCCACCGCGGCGGAGTTCGTGAGGAGGATAAAGGCGGCGGACCCCGCCACAGAGGTGAGAGTAATAGTGGACTACGAGCTGTCGCCTCCGCCTATTTAAACACAGATTTTTCTCCAATGTGTGGAGGTCTACACAGTGGGGTATGTAGAATACGCCGTGGGGGAGTTGGTAGATTTGTTAAAAAGCCGGGGGGTTGAGGTAGTGGTAGACGTGAGGAGGTTCCCCCGGTCTAGACTGCCGGGGTTTTCGTCCTCTGACTTAGAGAAGAGGCTGGGGGAGGCGGGGATTGTCTACATATGGATGGGGGAGCTGGGGGCCCTCGGCGCCAGGGGGCCCCGGGCCGGCTGTGTAGACTCGCCCACATTTGATAAATACATCTGGCGGCTGTACCACTACTGGCCCGCCGTGGCTCAACTCGAAGAGTTGAAAAAAATAGCGGCGTCGAGAAAAACTGTAGTTTTGTGTAGAGAGGGGGACTGGAGGCGGTGCCATAGGCAATTTATCGCAGACGCCCTAGCCGCCTCCGGGGCGAAGGTAGTGCACTTATCTAAGAGGGGCGAGGAGCTGCATGTGGCTAGAGACTGCCCCCGCCACTCCCCCCCGCCCCCGGCCCTGGCGGAGAGAGTGGCGAGAGACTTCGCCGAGTTTTGTAAAAGAGGCAGCGTCTACCTCTTCGGCGGCGCGTTAGAAGGCGGGGGGGATGTAGACGTGGTGATCTACGGCGTTGGGAAGAGAGAGGAGCTGCCCAGCGGCTACGACGCCCAGTTTATCCCCAGGGTAGAGGAGACGCTATTCCACTACTTCGTGACGTATTGGGGAGTTTTAATATGTGGAAAACCCCACGTGGTAGATTTTAAAAAAGCTCTAAAGAGAGAGGTCCAGGCCGCAGGTGAGAGATTTCGAATATATACAAATTCAGAAGACTCGGCGGCGGTTTGTAAATCTGCCAAAGAGTTGATATTCACCGCCGCTGCTGTAAAATGCGGCGACTCTGTATATACGTGGAGAAGGGCTTCTCAATGCCTCGGAGGCGCCCCCCAGGTTTTTAAAAATTGTGTAGACCCCCCGCCGGCCTATGAGCTAAAAAAATATAGACACTACGTAGAGAGGCTAGTATATAGTTTAATTTAGTAATATACATGGGCGAATTCCTAGGCCCAGTGGATAGAGAAGAAATTATAAAGAGACTACTGGCGGCGTATGCAGACGAATGGGTCGCTGGGTATTACTACACTGTGACTGCCTACTCTATCAAAGGGCCGCTGTCTGAAGAGATTGCAGAACACTTCCTAGAAGAGGCAAAAGAAGAAATTTTAAAACATGCAAAAGCCATTGCAGACAGACTACAAGACTTCGACGTAGACCCCCCCAGAGAGTTTTCAAAACTGTGGGAGTTGTCAAAGTGTAAATACCCCCCTCTGCCCAACGACCCCTACGACATAGACGCCTGGATAGAGGCCGCGGTTAGGGCTGAAGAGTGCGCAGTAGAGTCCTATAGAGAGCTCTACCGCCTAGTCAAAGACGTAGACCCAGTGACGAAGGAGTTGGCAGAAGACCTCTTGGCAGATGAAGTGAGGCACAGGACGGCGTTGAGAAATCTATTGAGTAGGCGGTAGGCAAAACAACAATTTTTTCAAAACTCTATAGGTGAGGCCCCATATTGTCCAACCCCCCCAGCGGTAGGCCCCCCCGGCCTCTTCTAACTCCCGCAGGGGGACCCACCTAGCCTCTTGCACCTCGGCGACGTTTAGAGAGAGGGCTCCACGCCATTTTGTATACACCACAGGCAGTACTCTAAGCCACGGCGCGTTGCTAGGGGCCTCTGGAGAGAGGTGGCCTAGAGGCTCCAGAGGCTCGAGCCCCACTTCTTCACGCGTCTCTCTCACGGCGGTGGCGTATAGATCCACGTCCCCCGGCGCCCAGCGCCCCCCGGGGAGGGCCACTTGTCCAGACCAGGGGTCCCCCCGCCTCTCCGCCCTCTTTATCAACAAGACTCTGTCTCTGTCTAACAACACCGCCACGGCGGCCCAGCCCGGGCCCCCCTCAGCCGCCCCCATTTCAATACACATAGAAAAAGTTTCATATACCTATCTGTATTTTACTGTCGGCGATGAGGACGACTTGCCCCCTATCGACTTGTGAGATCTATTCCGCGGACCGAGCCCCCCCGGAGGCGCCATGCCCCAGTGGGCTAGTAGCTCTTCGTACAAGACGCGGCCTCTGCGGCCGAGTACGTACACCACCCGCCGGCCCGGCTTGTCGACTCTCTTCCACTTAACCACGCCGAGGGCCACCGCGGCGTCTAACACCTCAAACGCCTTCTCTCCCCACACTTGGTAAAAATCCCAAAAAGTGGCGGCGCCCCCCTTGGCCACTACAATATCTACAATTTTTAACAAGTCCCAGGCCTTTAGCACATATACAAATACACACGCCAGTATATACACAATACATATAGAACGGGGGGGACAGACTTTTCAAAAACTAAATTTCTACACCACATGGAGCCCCCAGTCTCGTTTAGACTTAGGTACATAACAGAAGGCCCCCTGACGTTTACACGTTTCACAGGCACCGTGGTCCTCTCGGCGCTGGCTACTCAACTAGGGGAGTGGGTCCACGACGAGAGGCCCAGGCCGCTCTCCGTCACGCCGATTTTCTACAGAGGAAGGCCTGTGGTAGACAAAGCCGCGGTGGCGCCGGGGGAGGAGTTAGAGTTTAGAATAGGCGTGGCGACGGCGGCCGCGGCGGAGAAAATCTTAGCAGAGTTGAGAGACCTAGTCCTATTCGGCCAGAGGCTTGTGTTAAAAGAGATGGAGTTTAGACACGCATATACAGACCTGCCAGAGACGCAGTGTTTCAAGATAGAGTTTCTAACCCCCCTACGCTTCGCCACTCCGCCCCTAATGCGGCGGAAGAAGCCAGTGTTTGAGTTCACCCCCCGCCCACTGACACTCTTCAAATCTGTTATAAAACACGCCAGGCAGTTTGGATTAATAAAACTCGGCGTGCCGTTTTTAAAATGGGTATATACCTACGTCGCCATGACAGACTTCGGCTGCTACGGCAAGTGTGTAAAAACTATAAAACTAGCCAACGGAGGAGTCGCCAGAGGCTTCACGGGGTGGGCCCTCTACCGGGCCTACAGCGCCAGGAGAGTGAGAGACATGTGGAAGGCCCTGAGGCTAGTGGAGACTTTTAACGTGGGGACGGGGAGGGCCATGGGGCTGGGGGTGGCTAGAGTCACGCCGCTCCAATGCCCCCCCGGCGGGGCGGCCACTACTGCCGAGCCCATATAGTGAAGACCTCTCCCCTCTTTTCTCTTCTCCACGGCGAAGCCCGCCGACTCTACAATTGTCTCAATCGCGGCGGCCCAGTCGTAGTCATCCACGGCGATTTGCACAGCCTCCCCCCTCCTCAACTCCTTTAGCTTTTCTAAAAGACGGGGTGTCTCAAGCCGAGTTTTTGACAAGAGTCTTCTTTAGAAAAACGGCCGCTCCAGACAATTTTCATTTCTCCACGGGGGCCCCCACGAGGTTGCCCCACTCTGCCCAACTCCCGTCGTAACCGAGGGGTACTTGAGGATGTGTTTTAACACAAACCACGTGTGGGCAGCCCTCTCCCCAATTCTACAGTAGGTAACAATCTCCTTGTCTGGCGTCACGCCCATAGACTCAAACATACGCCTAAGCTCCTCGGGGGGCTTAAACCTCCCAGTCTCTGGATCCACAGCCCAGCCTATATTCACAGCGCCGGGGATGTGGCCGCCCACCTGCGTCTGCTCATTGGGGTACTCCGGCGGCGCCGTGACTTCGCCCTTGTACTCCGGGGGGGACCTCACGTCGACGAGTTGTACACTGCGCCCCACCTCGCCGTGGACAACTTTATTCAACACCTCCCACAGATACGCCCTCCTAGACCCCCAGTCCACTCTCTTCACTCTGTACTGAGTCTTTGGGAAGCTGGGCACCTCCCGCGTGGTGGGCCCCCCCCTTCGCCCAGGCAGTCCTCCCCCCGTCCTCACCTCTTCATGTCCATAGGCCTCGAAGAGCGTACGTGGCGAACCAATTATTAAAGTCTCCATACAACACCACCACGTGGTCGTTAGATATACCTCTCTCCGAGAGGAGCTCCTCAAAGGCGCGGGGCTCGACAAAGTCTCTCCTCACTGGGTGCCGTAGCTCCCGCCAACTTATCAAAACCGCGTTTGGCACATGCCACACTCTATACGAGGTGTCGGGGTCGTAGTCCACCTCCACGACCCTGACCTTGGGGTTGTCTAAATTTTGACTTACCCACTCTGTAGTTACCACCGCCATGAAATAAAATCCGATTCGAATTTATAGCCCAATACGTGCAGAACTTACACACTCGCCTCACAAAAACTCGCGCCGCGTTATGTCGCTGTTAGCAGAACAAGCAGCTTGTCTCACAAATACAAAAACTGAGAGATTTCTCTTCGATCACCAACGTTATTCTGTGGGGCATGGGTCACAGACAAAAAAACTGAGAGATTTAGTACTGCGCCCCCACTCTCTCGGCCTCTCTAACCACTTCTTCATACGGCGGCTCGTCTCTAGAGTCGTCTGAGTACCAGACGTACCTAACTACGCCGCCTCTATTATACAGCTCTCTTAGCCATGTGGTACAGGGGGAGTCCCAACAAATTGGCCTACACCACGTCGTACATCCCAATCACAACTCTATTATAGTCAATAACAGCGTGAAATTCAGCCTATTCGCCTCTTTAAAAGCCCCAAGCGCAAAAGGGCTGTCTACAGACACGGCGCCGGCTCTATTCAACAAAGCCATCTTGTCTCTAAACGTACACAACTCTCTAGTACAGACGCTTGTGAACGCCCCCGGGAAAACAACAACACCACAGGCCCCCCTCCCTCAACACGTCATACAGCCCCTAAGCTCCTCATTCAACAACTCAAAATCCGGCGCCTTACTCCCAACCGCCAACAGCATATAACCACTACGACGTGTATATAAAAACATCTCGACCAAACCGGCCCCAGAGACAGACGCCCAAGCCAACCCCCGCCACGAGACCCACGACGAGGCCCATGTCAACCCGCCAGCAGCCAACCCCCAGACACCCAACACAGCCCAACACCCCCCGACCCAGACCGCTCTAAAGACAGACAAGACAACACTAACAAAAGCGGCGCCGACCCCCACAGCAGAGAAGACAACCAGACCCCCCACGCAGACCCCGAAAACACACACAAGCACAGCACCACACACAGAAAAGCCACCAACAACAAAGACAAAATCCATACGCCCTTCTATATACTCGCCCTTGTCTAGTATATATTCTATATATTTTTCGGCGTTTTTAAAACGTCGTGTAGCTTATTCTTTACTTTTGTATATATTTCTACTGTCTTCTTTTTGGGAGTTTTTAAATGCCGAAAATCCAATTTATAAAACG
>JAWBJM010000015.1:0-28773 GCA_038832545.1 Pyrobaculum sp. | reverse complement strand
AAAATAGAAGAGTTACAGAAAAAAGCTGAGCTTGAGAGACAGGCTCAAATAGCTGCGGCTCAGAGAAGAGCCGCTTTGAAGAGGATTTTGACGCCCGAGGCTCTGGCGAGACTTGACAATATCCGAATAGTGAGGCCCGAGGTTGCAAGCGCAATAGAGCAACAGTTAATAACTCTAGCTTCTTCTGGACGTATAAAAATTCCAATAGACGACGAGACGTTGAAAGAAATTCTCCGCGCTATATATAACCAAGGAAAAAAAGAGTATAGGTTCAGGCTATAATTTTTTAAAAGTGTCTATTTGAACACCTATGGCTCGCAACAAACCTCTTGGGAAAAAACTAAGGCTGGCGGCTGCTCTTAACTCTAATAGAAACCCGCCCGTCTGGGTGGTGGTGAAGACAAAGAGGAGAGTTATAAGGTCGCCTACGCGTAGACACTGGAGAAGGACTAAACTCAAGGCCTAGATTTAATCGCTTTGATAATTTCTTCGAGTTTTTCTGGACGCTCTTCTGCTATTGTACCTGTGACAATAACATTTGGTTTTTCTCTTGCTATTAAACTTGCCGCTTCTCGATTTCTAATACCTCCACCTACTATCAACACTCTTGGAAAGACAGATCTCACAGCTCTTACTAACTCAGGTGTAGGGGGCTGGGGGGCGCCGCTCCCAGCCTCTATATAAACCGCTTTGAATCCTATGTAATTAGCCGCTAAGGCGTAGGCCGCCGCGATGTCCGGCCTAGTAAGTGGAACGGGTTTGCTCATAGAGACATAGCCGGCGGCTCCTCCGTCGCCGACTATAATATATGCCGTTGAGATAACTTCAAGTTTGGGGTAGTGTTTAGCTATTAAAACAGCGCCTTGTACCTGTGCCCCAATTATAAAATATGGATCTAGTGAATTCAAGACGCTGAGGAATAACACTGCGTCTGCCTCCTCAGTTAATTGCGTAGGAGAACCTGGAAAAATCAATATAGGGATGTTTGAAATAGTTTTGATATCTTTAATTACTCTAGACATCTGACTCTCTCTAATTCCCAGAGACCCCCCTATTAAAATGCCGTCTGTACCAGCTTCAATTGCTCTACGCGCAATTTTTAGATAATCTACAGATTTGTCCGGGTCTATTAAAGTAAAATGCTTAACCCCCTCTAATAAATACTCATATATTTTCATCTCTTCCATCTCCACTTGGAGCCGTTATCTTGCCCTCTAGATAAAGGTCTACAAATGCATTGTAGTAATCCACAGACATCCACCCAGGCCTCTCTTGAAATATATGACTTAATCCACAGTTGCCACATATCACTAAATAACCGTCTTCAGATTTTTTGACTGATACCAACTGAGCCCCACAGTGAGGACATGTGAAGATTTTAGGCAGAGTTTTCTTAGGCTTTAGTATAACTTTTCTCCTCTTTCTTCTCTTGCCCATACGGCCTACTGTAGGACAATTTATAAATATAAAAATCAGCCATAGCGCCTCCGGTCATCTATCACCGTAACCCTGACGGCATCACTGCGTTTATTTATGAATAATTTAAAATATTTTTTGTATATCTACTACTATGCGGTATTTAACGGGTCTTAACCCAATATCGAAAGTGGCCGACATTTTACCTCAAGTTAGAAAAATTGAAGACGTTGTGAAAATAGCCACGTGGGACGCCACTTGGCACGTAGTTGCTAAAGACGTCGTTGCGCCGCATGACTATCCCCCAATGCCACGGGCCGCTTACGACGGATATGCTGTAAATTCAGAAGACACGCCAGGCATTTTTAGAATAGTTGGCACTGTATTAGTTGGCCAATATAGAAGAGATCTAAAATTGAACAAAGGCGAGACTGTTTACGTAACAGTGGGGGCGTTCCTCCCAGAGGGGACAGACGCTGTGGTGCCAGAAGAAGCTGTGAAAAAAGAGGGCGAGGTCGTAGTCGTAGATAAAAAATTTGAAAACTTCGCCAACGTAGACCCCCCGGGGTCGTATATACGTAAAGGTACAGTTATGGCAAGACAAGGCACTGTACTCACGCCGTTTGATATAGTGGGTATGTTAGACGTAGGAATCACCACTGTTTATGTATATCGAAGAGTTAAAGTTGGCATTATAGCCACTGGGGATGAGTTAATTACTCCGCCTATAGACCCAGAGGTCGCCACTGAGCTTGTACTAAGAGGCAAAGTTATAGAGTCCACGGGATCACTCGTCTCTTGGTACATAGAGACGTTTATGCCATATGTAGAAGTTGTAGAAAAAGTAGTCACGGGCGATAAACATGAAGAAGTTAAAAAATACGTAGACAAATTCTTAAAAGACTACGACGCAGTTATAATTACAGGCGGGGCAGGGCCGAGTGAAATAGACCATTTTTATAAACTTGGATATGGCGGATTGAGAGGATTTAGGATGAGGCCCGGGAGGCCCACTAGTGTGGCTGTGGTGAATGGAAAGCCTATATTTGGACTGTCTGGCTATCCCATCAGCGCTCTACACGGCGTTATTAGAATTGTTGAACCGGTCCTACGCCATATGGCTAATGTGTCTAGGAGTCCAAGCCACGATTGGCTATACGCAGTAGTGACACAAGATGTACAAGGCGAATTGGCTCAAGTGGTGAGAGTAAGACTAGAGGCCAGCGAGGGGGAGCTCTACGCAATACCCATAAAGGCAAAACACCATAGTTTTACAGAAGCCGATACATGCGGCATTGCCCTAATCCCACCCGGGGGGGTAAAGAAAGGAGACGTAGTGTTAGTGCTCTCTTTTAGAGAGGTAAAGAGACTAGGCCCTGCACCTACTTAAAGTAACTACGCCACGACGGGCTAAAAGATCTAAAGCATATAGTATATACCCAAATCTCTTCTCCACGTAGTCTTCTCCATACCACTCAATGTGACTATGGACTAATTCATCTAGACACCACTCCTTCCTCCCCACCTCTTTTACAATCTTCATTATGAAGCCAATTGCGTCCTCTACGGCGTTCCACTGGTATGCGAACCAAACCCATTCTTTGACCTCAATTGCGTAGTAATCTGGTATGAATTTTGCTACGCTTGTAATAACTTGTAAAGCCGCCGTCTTGACCTCTTTCGGATTACAACACTGTTCTACAGTTTTCTTAGCTAGTTCTACACTGTCGCCAGTGTCTACAATGTCGTCTACTATCAAGACTTTCTTTCCGCTCAGGTCTACATTAAGTGGATATTTGACATAGGCCCGTTCTGCCACCTCCGCCGCGGTTGGCCAATGTACTATTTGAATACTTAGAAGTTCATTCACACCTAGCCAGTCACATAATAATCTAGCGGGGACATAGCCGCCGCGGGCAATAGCCACTATTACATCAGGTTGCCAATTACTCTCTCTAATTTTAACAGCTAACTTTTTACTCCATTCAACTATTTCATCAAATGTCACTACTTTTACGGGGATCTTCGGCACATCTCTCAACACATGGTAATTTATATACATTCCTACTGACAAGGCTCTATTGCAAAAAACGGACTTCCATAATCTTTACATTTAACTAAACTCTTAAATTCAAAATCCCATGTTCTAACTATACCACACGAAATCTCTTTACATATATTAAACAAAAAATTACCAACTACACACTTAACGTCCTCGCAAGAGGCATATATATCTCTCTTCCTGCCGCCGTCTGTCATCATATTTATATTACCTACCGACAGATATAGACCAGCTACATTCATCGCCACGAGCCAGCGCCCCATTAGCCTCACGACGAGGTAGGGAGTAGCTCGAAGAATTCCCAAATCTATAGCAACACCACCTGGCAGCACCACGGGGTCAAGTGCTGAATATAAGCCAAATAGAAGTAGCCAACTGTCTCTATTGTAGTTAAGTCTCCACTTCAAAGCGCTGTAGATGCCATAACGTAGTGCAATGGCAAAGCCTAGCCAATTTTTTTCAATAAGTTCTATAGCCTCTGAAAATTTTACCAACCCTAACAACGCGGCTGTCTCTTTTGAAAACGTAGGGGGCTTAAAGACTTTTTTCTGTCTCTCTCCTCTAGATATTTGGATATTTATTATATCTCTACAACGTCGAGGAGCCCTCGGCGACTTCCCATAGTATATATCCCAGAGGTGTGGCCCTCCTTTAACTAAGGCGTATAAATATTCAGCTAGACAGTTTCCTTCATTTAAAGCCGTAGTGGCGTAGAGCTCTGAGACTCTTAGCTCTTCGCCTAGGCCCTCTACAAATGCTTCTCTATAGAAAAACCTAGGAAGCTCTCTGGGGCCTCCGCAGAGGTATACCCCCCCAATTTTTACTGGACACTTTAAAGCTCTTCTAAAAACTACAAGTCGTCTATCTATATACAATCCATCTCGCTTTATTTCAACTAAGCCAGTGTATCTACTCTCGCCTAGTTGAATCTTATTATCTTCGACGTAAAGTACTCTATTAGGCGAGAGCTTTACTTCTAGCACATGATGTTGACAATAGAGTTTTTATAGGTCAGCGTTCAAATCCGCGATCACAAATCACCGTCTGCCTCTCGTCACTCCTAATTAAGATTTTAGTCTAGGCTTTAAACATTAACGCTGTCTCTTAGCCATTGTAGTGTACTGACGTCGACGCCTTTGCCGGTTTTTAAAAGCGATATGATATGCCATGTGATTAAGCCAATCGTAATATGTCTACATATCTTACCCCCCACGGCGTTTCCTCTACATGTACATTTTCCACCGCGGCGTCCTACCGCTACGTAATGCCAGAGGTCTTGTCTCTTCTTCGATCTTACCGCTAGCCTCACGCCGATCACCTCCCCACTTCTCTCTACTACTTCAATTATTTCCACAGTCTCCGGGGTTACGTAGAGATATAAGTCGAGAATTTTTTCAATTCGTACACCTAGTGTACGAGATAGCGACAGTAGAAATGACTTAATTTCTTCATCTATTTGAAAACGCCGCATTTACAAACTCTTCATCTCCTGCTATTATTGAAACTTTTGAAAAAGGCTCCTCTCCACCAATTATTTTGTATTTAAAATTGGGGATGTACTTCCCTACAGTTAAGGCACCTGCTATGTCTAATATTCTTAATTTACCACGTAGGTCAACAAACCCCTTGGCGAGACCCGCCGCCGTGTAGATTAACTCAGCTGCTGAACTCCCTAGACTACGTCCTTTAAGTCCTAGTCTCTTCACAATTTTACAAGTCTCTTCTGGGAAGTCGTTGCTCAACGCTACAAATACTATTTTACTAGGACTGGCTCTTGTCAATGGACGGCCGTCTTTTCTCACTCCCCCTCCGGGGCCCGCGGTATATATCTCGCCAGTGGGGGGTATGGACACTACGGCGTATTCTAAATCTGAAAGAGTGCCCACTCTGTATCTCCCCGCTGCTAGAGAGATAGAAAATAGAGGTACCCCCAATGCGTAGTTCAGAGACCCGTCGAGGGGGTCTAAGACGAATATAAACCTCTCATCTCCCCATCTATATTCACCCCTCTCCTCTGAGTATAAAACACCCCCCTCTCTATAACTCTCTTTTAACATTCTATATACCAACTCCTCTATTTGTAGATCTATTTCTCTCGTCACGTCGTCTCCCTTATCTTCAATAACTGATAAGCCTCTCCTCTGTCTAAAGCCTTCGAGTAAAAAATGAGAGGCTTTTACAACAACGGCTTCTAAAACGCCGAGCATACCTCAACTAGTTAAAATATTTAAATACTACATCATGAAATGTGATGACTATATAAAATAATAGTCTCATAGACTTATGTCTAAGACTAGAAAAAGAATTGTGATAACATCCCCCGGCGTTTTTTAGACTGTGATTTTTATATCTACAAAAGTCTCGCTAAGCCCCCCCGATCCGTCATATAGCTCGAGGTCTACTATGTAGTCTACATATCTGGCGACGCTCGCCAATGTGTCTATATAATCCACTATTCCAATACCCACTATCCTCTCTATATCTTTTAAACCAGACACGGCAAATACTCTTGGTTTTTTTCGCCCAGTGTATATGTCATATATCACCTCTACAATGTCTCGAAACGTTGCCGCGACCCTCATCTTCTCTTCGTCTAACTCAGCCGGGAGAGTTGTAGGTGGGAATAGAGATAGATAAAAAACGTCTCGAGCCGCCGCCAGCTCTTCGAGCTTTTTAACAAGTCTCCATTTATCTTTGCTATATATGCCTACTATTTGAGATTTATATAACTCCGACACTCCTAAGAGAGATGAGTCTTCTACTAGGGTTATTTTAGGCACTTGTGGTTTTTTATTTACATAGATATAGACAAGCCCTACGCCTTCTAGAAAATCGAAAATATATTTCTCACTAGGGGGCGCAAATCTCGACTTTACTAATTTAATATACCTAATTGTGTGGCCTAGTTTATTTTCTCTAGAGCCAACTCTTATGAGATTATCTGCTATGTAGAATATCTGACGTGGCCTATCCTCCACAATCGCTATGACAGGTATATCTTTTGCTAATTGGTATAGGAAGCCGTGTACTAACTCCTCTAACTTCTCTTCGCGAGCCGCTATGCCATTTATAGTATCTACTACCAAGGCTTCATATTCATGTATATGGTCAGCTATAAATTTTGCGATATTTCCTCTAAAAGGCCTCGGGAAGTCGAATATGTAGAATTTATCAACTTTCGCCCCCACTCTAGACAGACTTAGTTTAAGCGTAGAGGGAGGCTCGTTTGTACTTATCCACAGTATTTTATTAGCTACTTTATCTGCTATCTTTGCAGCCACGCTAGTCTTGCCGCTACCTGGTGGTCCATATATAGCGGTGAAACCCCTTGCACAGACCTCCTGTATAACAAACACGCCTCTATTACACAGTAGATATTAAAATTTACAACATACCCTAAACGATTCAGATAGAATCTTTAATACGTAATTTTCTAAAATACCCCCCGCTCTTTTTATCAACCGCTCGGGGGCGTCTCGCTCTTTTGCCATAGGCGGCACTACATAGGCCTTTTTCTGAGCCACTACCACACCCTCTAGAGATAGATTGAAAAGTCCAGCGTTGAAAAACTCCCCTAAGATACAGCCTAGACAATTATATATATGTTTTGGTAAATACACTGATATTTCTCCATCTAGTGGCATCTCTACACAGTCTAGACAATTAGTCTTTTCTCTACACTTCATTGCATATACTGCGCCGCTGTCTGTAATTGCTACATAAAAATCTCCTATAGACGTCGCACATTCAAACTCCTTGCCTCTCACTACAAAGACAGTGGACAATATCTCTAACATCAACACATTAGTGTGTGGAGACCTCTATAAAAACAATGGGCCCGCCGGGATTTGAACCCGGGATCACCCGCGCTCTTCGACAAATAGTCTCGTCAGGCTGATACGGGGCTCCGCCCCTGGGCATCCTACCGCTAGACTACGGGCCGACAGACATTTTTCACCTATTTTTAAAACTTTCCGCATAGTAATAATCAATAAAACACTGGCGGGCCCGGTGGGATTCGAACCCACGACCTACGGGTGTCTCTCCACTTATCCAAGTGGGTAAGAGCCCGCCGCTGTCCGTCGCCATGGCGGCGTCTACCAGGCTGAGCTACGGGCCCCGCTACACTACCAAATCGAAGTTTTTAAATTTTTCATTCTTTCGAAAGACTTATATAATACAACTCCAAGGGCCAGATGGAGCGAAGAGCTAAAAGAGGGCCAACCCACCGGAGACACGGGCCTCCCGGCCCCAAACCAGTGAAAGAAGGAGATGTCGTAGAGGTTGAAGTAGTTGAAAAATCTAGGAAAGGCGATGGAGTGGCCAGAATAGAGGGGTTTGTGATATTTGTGCCAGGGGGAGAGCCAGGTCAGAGGTTAAGAATACAGATTGAAAAAGTTGGGCGGTCCTACGCAGTGGGGAAGATCGTTATTTAAGTTTCACACTGAGACGGAAGTCGTCGACTTTTCCACGTGCTTTTTCTCTCCTCTCTCTATGATCTTTGATAAATTTAGTTATTTTTTCATAAAGTTTCAATTTACACTCGCCGCATAGAATCGCGCCTGTTTTACAATCTGTATGTATTTTCTCCACTGAGGCGTCGTCTGGGTCTAATAACATGTGGTAGTGATATACTGGACACACATCGGGGTCTCCTCCATATTTTCTCTGCTCCTCTGCAGTGGGCCTCCCTCCCGTGAAGGCGTTCATTATCTTTCTCCTTATTGTCTTCTCGTCGTCTATGGTATAGATCGCGGAGTCTGGATTCGACGCCGACATTTTACTATCGCCGGTGAGCGCCATAATGAATTTAGAATACAAAGTCGCAGGCTTTGGGTAGTTTAAACCCTCTGCTATATCTCTCGCCAATCTAAAATAGGGGTCTTGGTCAATGGCGCAAGGAATTAAGACAGGAGTCGGCTCTCTCCTTAACTCAGTTGGGAGAAACGCCACTGCTATCTGTAGAGAGGGATAAAAAATCAAGCCTATGTTTGTAGAGTCTGTAAAGCCGAAAGTAGCCTTTACAGTATTCCATGTGAGTTTTTTCGCTACTTTTACAGCAATGGGATAGAGGGGCTCTATATCTTTAGTGTCTAAGATTAGGTGTAATTTCTCGGGAGTGAAGCCCAGGGCTATGACGTCTAGGGCGTTTTCATAAGCCCAATGTGTCGCCTCCTCTAACTTCATCTCCGGGTCGTCGAAAAACTTCTCGTCGTCTGTCATTTGGAAATATACCTCTAAGTTAAACTTGTCCGAGAACCACTTTAACAATATCCACGGCACTAAATGGCCGATGTGCACTGGGCCACTGGGGCCGCGCCCTGTATATAAAGCCCAAGGCCTCCCCTCTCCATGCCATTTTAAAATGAAGTCGAAATCTCTATGTGCGTAGAAAAAGCCTCGTCTAATTAATGGATGTACTTCGCCAACATACTTCTCCAAAATTTCAATCTCTCCACGTGTCAAAGGCCTTGCGCCGAATTGTTTAAGAAGTTTTTCGTAGTCTACTCTCCCGCGGACTTCCCACGGAGTTACTACAAACTCTTCCTCCACCCCATGGAGTGGAAACCGCGACTAGTATTTAAATTCTTCAAGACGCCTTTATCTAATAAATACGCTAGGGTCTGCACCCAGCCGGCTAGACGCCCTAATTTACTAGCCGCTAAGTTCCTTAGACAATTACCCGCATGTGGACACGCGTCGCAGCTATATTTTCTACAGTATGTCGACATGGGGGGCCTCCCCTTTAGTTTAAAGATCGGCGCCATTCTTACAAAATGTTTATCTACTGGAGGCGAGGTAGTGTCGCCAGTAAATAAGAGGTATAAATCGGCGACTTTAGGCCCAACACTTGTGATTTTGATTAAATCTCTCCTCTCTCTAGGCTTGCCTAGTTCAATAAACGCTCTGACTGCGCGAGGGAGCCGTTGGAGTTGATAACTACGCCCTATGGCGGGGGCAATTTCAGCTATGTCGCTCAAGTCTTCGCTTTTGGCGAAAATCTCATCGGCCCACCTTAACACATTGACGTGGTAGTTTGTGTTTTGTGTTAGAAAAGCCACGACGAAGATTAAATCTTCGTCGCCTGGCGATATCGAAATGCCTAGACAGTCGCCATATTTCTCTACGTAGTTGTGAATGGCGTCTCTAATTGTTGAGTCTACGTCGTTTATATATCTCCACGGGCTGTACCATCTACCTGACATATAAATATCCGACGCAGCCGAAGTCCCCTTCTTGGAGCCGTATTTCTTAACGTAGTTCTTATCTAAGAGCGCCAACACTAAACTGGGGTATAGAGTGGCGTCTAGACAATTCATATCATAAAAGACGGCACTCTACCTGGAGACACAGCTCTCGTAGGCGTAATTCCTCTATTTTTCATAAGCTTGACGACGTGGGGGTATAGAATTACGTATTCAACATCAATACAGTTGGGCAAGTCTCTGTGTATCTGTGAAAGAGTTTTTTTCAACTGTTCTATAGATTCTGTAGTTGAGAATCCAAGCATGGCGGCTGGGTAGACGTCTCTACACGGCACAAGTCCAGCGTCGACGAGATGCCTAACGGCGTCTAACTGTTTATAAAAATAGACAGGCGGTGAATATGTAATTTTTACAAACTCTTCCTCACTGGCGCCCTTCAGAGAAACTCTTACAACTATATTGCTAAATCTCGCCAAATTTCTAGCCAATGATTGGTCTATAAGTAGGCCGTTTGTCTCAACGATAAAGATATAGTTTTCTAATAGGTTAATAATTTTTAATAAATGCGACGGGGCGATTAACGGCTCTCCGCCCGATACCCTCACTTGTCGATATTTTTTTATTTTCGCTATAGAACTAAGCCTCTCTGCCACCTCCTCTGGCGTCATCCACTGGCCTGTGTGTAGTACATATGATGAACTACGCCAGGCCCAACACATGCCGCATCTCAAATTACACCCAACTACGTCGGCTGTTGCAACCCCGCCGTACCATCTATCGGCTCTAAACCGTCGGTATCTCCTTAGTACCACTCCCCCAGTATCTCTAACTGCGTATTTATAAACTAATTGCGTTAGTACATCTGGACTTATCACATAACATAAAAACTACATATTGAAAATTTTTTATAGAAAAGTATATTAACTTTTGTATATATAAATTATATGTCGATCTCTGACCCCTCTATTAATAAATCTGAAAAAGAAGTGGAGTTGAGATTCCCCAAGACTGAGAAAAGAAACTGTAGGAAGTTGTCTGAGATATACTGGGGCTAAATTTATAACTATTCCTTTTTCTCTAATCGTGTCAGAGGAGAAGAAAGTAGTAGAGTCGAGAGAGTTTGTCATAAACCTAAGGAGGGCGTATGAGGTTTCTAGAACAAAGAGGGCGAAATACGCAGTGGGACTTGTTAGGCGATTTGTAGCTAGACATCTCAAAGTAGAGATAAAGTCTATAAAGATTGGCCAGCGGCTAAATGAGGCGTTGTGGATGCGTAGTATAGAAAAGCCGCCGAGGAGAGTGCGTGTTAATGTAGAAAAGTATAGCGATGGAACTGTGTTAGTAGAGTTGAAATAATGTTCGACATCTCGCCTCTAAGACTATACGGATCTTCTTCTATTGGAGTGTTTATAGCTGCTAATAATCTCCTAACCTTTCTCCCCAATGATGTGCCTGAAAAAGTTGAAGATGTTGTACGCAACACTTTAAAGACTACAATTGTTAGATTTTCTATCGCCAAGTCGCCTCTCTTGGGCATTTTCTTAGTTGTAAATGATAACGGCGTGTTATTGCCGTCGTTGACATTAGAAGAGGAGATAAAAATTATAAAGGCGATGGGGCTCAACGTAGAGGTTTTGAATACAAAGTATACAGCAATTTCTAACTTAATTCTTGCTAGTAATAGAGTCGCCTTAGTTTCCCCCCTCTTAGAGCCACAGTTGAGAAAAAAAGTAGGAGATGTTCTAGGCGTAGAAGTCGTCGTAGACAGTATAGCAAATAACCCACTTGTTGGAGCTCTCGCAGTAGTTAACTCACGTGGTGTTTTAGTGGCGCCCGAGGCTACAGACGCCGATTTGAAAAAAATTTCTGAATACTTTAAAACAAGAGTTGACGTCGGCACTATAAACAAAGGCAAGAGTTTTCTAAGAGGTGGTATTGTAGTAAATGACAAAGGCGCACTTGTGGGAGACGAGACGGCGGGCCCCGAATTAATGAGAATTTCACAAGTTTTGGGGTGAGAAATTTTATATTGTTTAATTAAATCTGCGACATGCCTAAAATTTACCGCGTCTCTGGAGTAACTACTACAGGTATGAAATTTACAATTGAAGTATCTGCAGAGAAGCCATACGACGCCATTGAGATGGCATATTCTCTTCTTGGAAGTAGACACAGACTCTCTAGAACACAGATACGAATTAAAGAAGTGGCCGCCGTTGCCTTAGATGAGGTCCGCTCTGAGAGAATAAAGACTTTAATGGCTCTTGATAAAGTTATTAAATATGTCTAAACAAGATATTCAGAGAATTTTAGAAGAGTATCAAGTAATTAATGAATTAGTTGCTGGACTACAAGCCCAACACGCCACTGTTGTAGAACTACTAAATGAACTAACAACAGCGCTTGATGGCGTTCGGTTATTAAAAAGCGGCGGGACCGAGGGGCTTGTGCATGTAGGCGCAGGTGTGTTTGTAATGGGTAGTTTCAACACGTCAGAGGTTTTGACTCCCCTCGGCGCTAATTACCACGCATTTCTCGATTTAGACAATGCTGAACGTATCATAAAGGAGAGGATAGAGGAGTACTCAAGAATAAAGACGTCACTTGAAGAAAATATAGAAAAACTTGCTGAGAGAGCGGCTCAGATTAGACAAATTTTAGAGAGACTAGGCGTTAGATAGATGTTCGATAGGTTAAAAAAAACTTTTTCTAGATTTGTAGAGTCGGTAGTTAGTGTAATTAAAGAGGAAACTTTAGAAAAAAAAGAAGTGGAGAATATATTATCTAATTTATATATAGACTTAGTTGAAAACGACGTAGCTGTCGAAGTTGTAGATATGGTAACCGACGAATTGAAGAAGAGGTTAATTATGTTAAAAGTGCCGAGGTTCGGCGATAGAGAGACTGTAGTGAAAAAAGCTCTAAGAGACACATTGATAGATATTCTCAATGACGTGCCAGAAGTAGACTTCTACGCAATTACCCGCGAGACGTTGGAAAAAACTAGGCCTGTTGTAGTTATGTTTCTTGGACCTAATGGCTACGGGAAGACGACTACTTTGGCTAAATTAGCCTATAATTTACAGATGGCTGGCTTTAGGTCAGTTGCAGCAGCTGCAGACACGTTTAGAGCCGGCGCTAGAGAACAATTAGAAGAACATGGGAAGAGAGTGGGGTTTAGAGTAGTCGGCGGCCCGTACGGAGCCGACCCCGCCGCCGTGGCTTTTGACGCAGTTCAACACGCCAAGTCTAAAGGATATCACTTTGTCTTAATTGACACTGCTGGACGTATGCACACAGACGCAAATCTAATGGAGGAGCTTAGAAAAATTCAGAGGGTAGTGGAGCCGCACTATTCTATTTTTGTATTCGACGCCCAACTAGGAAACGAGGCGTTAGAAATTGCTAAATACTATTCTAAATATGTAAAAATAGACGGCATGATTGCCACAAAAGTCGACGCGTATCCAAAGGGGGGGTCAATACTGACTTTTATGTATGTGTTAAAAAAACCTATATACTTCCTCGGAGTGGGGCAATCCTATACGGATTTAGTAAAATTCTCTAAGTCTGATTATATATCTCAACTAGTTGGCTAAACTTTATATAGTTGTTAAAGATATCACCCGTGTCGTCTCTGCGAGAGAAGCTTTCAAATATATGGAGAGATATCAGGTGGGCAATTTCTACAGCCACTAGGCCTGACGAAGATGAGTTTAAACTAGCGACAAGATTTTTATTATTTCTAGCCTTTATTGCAGGCGCATTTCAAATATTTTTCCATATAGCAGGACTCTATTTAAATAGCTTTATTTTCCGCCAGCCATTGCCTACGCTTGGAGATCCACTTAAAGAAGCCGTCGCTGCTATGACTTCATTCATCGCCATCGTAGCTATTCTTATATATCTATTGATTAAACTAAGGTGATGTCGCAAGAAAGATGTCCAGTTTATACTGTGAGCGTAGTGGCGAGGCAGGAATACAACGTGGTAATTGTTTTAAAAATGAGAATTGAATCAAGTAAAATCCCAATATATTCTATAATAGTCCCCCCCGAGTCTTTAGGCGTGCTATTTATAGAGGGCGAGTCGCTGCCAGCTGTAAATAGAGCTGTTTACGGCGTAAAACATGTAAAAGGCGTCATGAGGGGTATTACAAATGTAGAAGACGTACTAAAAGTATTGAAACCTACTAAACCCACAGTAGAGCTAAATATAAATGACGAAGTTGAGATAGTAGCAGATGTACTCAAAGGAAGTAGAGCCAGAGTGACATTTGTAGATAAAGAGAAAGGCGTTGTTAGAGTAGAGCTTCTAGACAGTGCGTTTCCCATGCCTCTAGACTTAAAAATTAGTGAAGTTAGACTAGTCAAAAAGAGCTCGCAGTAGATAAATTTTAATATATAACCCTTTACTTCGACGATGTCTAAACGCGTACTCTCAGTACCACTGCAGGGGGGGAAGGTAGCGCCTAACCCTCAATTCCAAGACGCTGTAAAACAAGTAGGATTGGACCCCGATAGCGTATTGCGAGAAGTACAAGAGAAATTAAAGAAGTATGGGAAATACCCTATTCAAAAAGTAGAAGTAGAGATATTTGGTAGGAGTTATGACATTAGGATCTATCTACCCCCAGTTGGCGATTTATTCCTAAAGCTTTTTGGAAAAGACACAGGCGTACACGACCCCAGAAACGAAACACTGGGGAATATTTCATTTGAACAACTTGTCGAAATAGCTATTTTGAAAAAAGATGAACTAAAGTCTAGGTCTCTTAAATCTGCTATAAAGCAGTTGTTAAGTACTTGTAAATCTATGGGCGTAAGAGTAGATGGGAAATCTCCCGAAGAGGTTATAAAAGAAATAGATGGCGGAAAATACGACGAAATTTTAAATAAGTACGAAAAGTTGTGGGTACAATGAGTACGCCTCTGAATAAAGAATTGCTTATTAAAAAAATCAAAGAGGCCGTTGAGAAAGGTAAAAAGAGGCGTTTTAAACAAAGCGTTGAGCTTATTGTCGTGTTGAGGGGTATAGATCTAAACAAGCCAGAAAATCGTATAAATCTCTTAGTGGAGTTGCCCCACCCCCCGAGGCCTAATAAAATCGCGGCTTTTGCCCATGGCGCTTTTGAAACGCAGGCTAGAAACGCCGGTGTAGATGCTGTAATTACTAGAGATCAAATCGAGGCGCTAGCTGGAAATAAGAGAGCAATTAGAAAATTGGCAAAGCAATACAACTTCTTCATCGCCCCGCCCGACTTAATGCCGCTGTTAGGAAGAGTGGTTGGTCCTATTTTCGGCCCTAGGGGTAAAATGCCGGAAGTCGTCCCGCCAAATGTAGATGTAAAAACTGTAGTTGAAAGACTGAGGAAATCTGTTAGAGTGAGAATTAGGACAGAGCCTGTTGTAAAGACTAAGGTAGGCTCGGAGAGTCAGAAAGCTGAGGAGATTCTTGATAATATATTAGTTGTTCTTGAGGAAATAAATAGGAAATTCTCTCTTAGACAATATCTTAGAGATATTTATATCAAAAAGACAATGGCGCCGCCTGTAAAAATTAAAGCCGCTGAAATATTGGCACGTTAAATTATTTAAACCTACATACTCCCCGTCTTGATGTTAACTCTAGGCAAGAGGACATATGTCAGATCTAAGCCTTACCCGTCAAAAAAGACAAAAATTATAGAAGAGACAATTGAGTTGTTGAAGAAATATCCATATGTATTTATATTTGACCTACATGGCTTATCTAATAGAGTTTTGTCAGAATACCGCTATAGATTACGTAGATATGGCGTTGTTAGAGTTATAAAGCCTAGATTATTTAAACTAGCTTTTGTAAAAGCCTACGGCGGAGCTCCTCTTGACGTTATTGAAAATGTAAAGGGCGAAATAGCCTTTATATTCACCGACGTCAACCCTGCCGAGATGATTAAAATTGTGGCTGCGAATAGCGTAAGAAGAGCTGCTCAGCCTGGCGACAAGGCGCCTTTTGATATTATAGTGCCCGCCGGGCCTACAAACGCATCGCCCGGCCCAATTATTTCAAAATTTGGAAAACTAAAAATCCCAACAAGAGTACAAGAGGGCAAGATCTGGATTGCAAAAGATACAGTTGTGGCTAAGGCCGGCCAAGAGATCACGCCTGAAATTGCCGAGGTGTTGAGAGTAGTTGGGATAGAGCCCGTATTTGAACAACTTAGGATTCTAGGCGTTATTTGGAGAGGGTCGAGGTTTGTCCCAGTGTCCGACTTAGTAATAGATGTGGACAAGTACAGAGAGGTGTTTGAAACTGCTGTATTACATGCCAGAAATCTCGCCATTAATATCGTCTATCCCTCTGTCGATATTCTAAATGTAGTGATCCCAGCGGCCTATGTGCGCGCCGTGGCCCTAGCCACTAAGTTAGGCGTTGTGAGTAGAGAAACTCTACCTATGTTGTTGTCTAGGGCGGCGGCAGAAGCCAACGCATTAGCCGCCGTCGTGGCCTCAAAAGCGCCTGAGCTTGGGCTGAGCGTGGCGGCGCCGCAGATGTCTATTCAGCAACAACAGTCTGTAAAACAGACAGAAGAGGTCTCTACAGAGGGCGAGAAAAAAGAGGGGCCTAGTGAGGAGGAAATAGCCGGGTCGTTAGCCTCGCTTTTTTAATGGCTACAGTCTTCGCGCCTGGCGTCGTCAAGCTATTTGGCGAACACGCCGTCGTGTATGGAAAACCAGCCATAGCCGCCGCAATAGATAAGGGAGTCTATGTAAGTTGTGAAAAGGCAAATGAGTTAATAGTTGAGACTTTCGGCGCACCCTCTTTCGTCAGATATTTTCCTAGACAGAAGAGAGTAGAGACGTGGGGCGGAGAGAGATTTTTTTCATATATAGACGCCGCGTTGAAAATAGCAGAAGAGACGTGGGGCCCCCTCGACGCAAAATTTGTAATTAAGAGCGATTTGCCTCCAAGCGTCGGCGCCGCCACTTCGGCGGCGGTATCAATAGGTTTTTTAAAAGCCTATTCATCATGTGCGGGGGCAGACGTTGAAAAAATAGAGCTGGCTAAGTTAGGACATAGAGTAGAGCTGGAGGTACAGGGCGTAGCTTCGCCTATGGACACAACAGTGTCGGCTCTAGGTGGAGTCTTAAAAATTTGGAGCACTCCATTTAGAGTCGAGAGACTTGACGCATCGCTTCCTTTCTACATCGTGTTCCTCCCAAGGATAGGCACGACTAAGGAGATAGTAGCAGCAGTGAAGGCCTACGTCGAAAAGAGACAGTCTCTTAAGTGGGTGATAGAAGCCATTGGATATGTTGTAGAAGAGGGAGAGGGCTGTCTTAGACGAGGCGACTTAGTTTGCGTTGGCGAGTTGATGTATATAAATAATTGGCTACTGGGCGCGCTTGGCGTAGTGGATAGGCGAGTAGTTGAATTGCTAGAGGCCGTGGGCCCGTATATATACGGCGGCAAGATTAGCGGAGCCGGACGTGGAGGTGTAGTGTTGTTGTTGCCCAGAGACGAGGAGTTGTTAATAAAGGCGCTGTCGTTGTTAAATCTAAAGTTTTTAAATACTTCGGTGTATACAAGGGGAGTTACGGAGCTGTGATTGATATACTAGGCGTCGTAGGTCTATTTCTAATCGCAGCTGCGTGGGCAGTTAATATTTTGAGGAATAGCCCCCCTCCTCCCATAGACCTCACTGTGTTGTATCTACTAGGCAGTGTGTCTCTAACTATATACGCCTTGTTTTTAAACGACATAGTTTTTATAACACTTAACACAGCGTCTAGCGTCTTGTCTTTTATAAATTTAGTTAGAGCTCTACGTATAAAAAGGTAGAGTCTGGTGTTTATATGGCCGCAAAGCCTATGTTAGGAGGAAGAGTTTACCACCTGTTATTAAACATGGGCGATGTCCCCCGCTACGTCTTACTTCCGGGCGACCCTGGAAGAGTGCCTTTGATAGCTAGACATTGGGAAAACGCCAGAGAAGTGGCTAGGAATAGAGAATTTGTGACTTGGGTAGGTAGCTATAGAGGCGTCTCAGTGGGGGCGACTTCAACAGGTATAGGGTCTGGCTCTACTGCCATAGCCGTTGAGGAGCTTCTAAGAGTGGGGGCAGACACATTTATCAGAGTGGGCACTACAGGTGCGTTGAGGAGAGATGTTAAACTAGGCGATTTAATAATTGGGTCTGCGGCCGTGAGATTCGACGGCGCATCTAAGTGGTACGCCCCGCCCGAGTACCCCGCCGCAGCTCATTGGGTTGTTGTAAAGGCTCTAGTTGAGGCATGTGGCGTAGTTGGAGTGAAATGTCACGTGGGGGTAGTTGCCTCTACAGATTCTTTCTACGTGGGTCAAGAGAGGCCTGGGTTCAGAGAGTTTCTGCCGCCTTGGTCGAGGGGTCTAGTTGAGTGGTTACGTAGTCTCAACGTCCTTTCTTTTGAGATGGAGTCAGCTACGATATATACACTGGCGTCTATCTACGGCGCCAGGTCGGGCGGCGTCTACTCAGCAATAGCAAATAGAGAAACTAATGAATTTATGCCTGAGGTAGGCGTAGAAGACGCTATAAGAGTAGCAAACGAAGCTGTTAGAATTTTGGCTGATTATGATAGTAAAAGTGGTACAAATCCGTGACGTAGTTATTATAGAGACTGAGCTCAGTCCGTGCGCCGATGTGTTTACCTTTCGTATAGTTAATAAATTTTTAGAAATCTGTGGAAGCGTCTACCAACTTAGTGAAGAACTAGAGGCCTTTAGAAAGGGCCTACTCATATTGAGAAAAACTCCGTATTTTTTCGAATGTGAAGAAGGTGTCTGTATCGCTGCGAAGACACATGTTTAAAACCCCCGCCGTTGTGTAAAAATATGGAGATTGCGGTGGCTGTCTACAACATAAGCTCTGTGCCTAAGATGTTAGAACTTGCCAAAGTCACATTTGGCTTCGGCGTCAAGCGTCTAGTTTTGATTAAGGTATTCGGCGCCGCTGCTCAACAAATCGGCGACCTTTTTAAACTCGCGTTTAAAATGGGGGGAGAAGTCTTAGTATTCAACGACTTAAACGACGTAGTTGAACTACTCAAGCCAGACGTAGTATATCTCCTTGACAAACCTAAGAAAGAGGCTAAGCCAGTTGAAAAAATAGATGGAAAAATTCTTATTGTTGTACACGGCGCCGACCTCTCCTTCTCCCCTAGAGAGATGCCAGAGGGCGCGACGGTGGTCTATAGTGTAGAAAAAGACGTGGGATCTATAGGGCAGTTGGCTGTGGCGTTATATAAACTCCTCGGCGGCTAGCCCCTCACAGGTACTCTTACCTCTTCTTCTTTAATTTTCTTCGCAGTTATTATCAAAACGCCGTTTCTATACATAGCAGACACTGTAGAGGTGTCTATTTTAAACATCAGTCTAATATGTTTTTGATATTTTCTATCGCCTCTTGCCCCCTCAGCTTTAAGAGAAGTACCGTCTTTCGACACAGATAGAGCTATGTCACTCGGCTCCAGGCCCGGCATGTCGATTTCAATCCTCACCTCTTCCCCCTCTTCAACAATTTTGTAGTCTTTTTTCTCTCTTACGTCTTCTATCATTTTTTGAATTGACTTAGTCACTTCCTCAATTGCTTTTTTAAAATCTTCCATATAGAAAACTCTTACCTCAACTTATTAATATACTCTTACAGTTTGAGATATTTAAAGTAATATAGTATTTATTACACAGCAACTAATGACGACGCTTACAAGGTCGGATTATGTGAAGAGGGCTGAGCGTCTGATTTACTTTAATAACTTAAATTTTTATTATGGGGTATAGCTTAGAACACGCCAGAGTAAAAGAATTAATTGAAAAACAGCCATGTACAGGTAAGACCCCCAGCGACGTGGCTTATTGTATAAGACAAAGACTTGAAACGGCTGGATACGCCGTCTCCACTCTACAACTCCTCGACTCGAACATCAACATACCAGAGAAAGAAGAAGATACTCGGTTTATCAGAGTGGAGTCTGTAAAAGAGGAGCTACACATTTTCACCTTTGTAGTTCTAAAACTCGGCAGCGTATATAAAGCTCTTTGGCTACAATCCGCAGTTGTGGAGAAGTGATGGAGACCGTCAGAGAGAAGTTGATAAAAGTACTAATTGAACAAAAGACGCCATTAACCGTATATCAACTACATATGTTAATACACACAGATCTAAAGCCAGAAGAACTCTACGACGAGTTAGAACATGTGAAAAAGAGTTTAAAAAGAATGGGTTATCGGCTAGAAGTAGTGCCAGCTATGTGTAAAAAATGTGGATTTGTATTTACAGACAGAGAGAAGTTAAAAAAGCCTAGTAAATGCCCCCGCTGTAGAGGTGAGCGTATAGAGCCGCCTAAATTCTACGTAGAGCCTCTATGACTACTTCTTCTTAAACTTCTTCGGCCTTAGGTTTCTCGACTTACATCTTCTACACTTCTCTGCGTCTGGGGGGTTACGGGCGCCGCATTCTCTACATATTTTATATTGAAATCTATGTCTTAGAACAATGGCTAATTTGTCGGGGTCTAAAGTAATAGGCATAGTCAAAGGAATAACTCAAATATTTATAATTGATGTCGCAGTCTAAATGTGTCTTCACTACTTGGCATTGCTAAAGATGGAGAAAATTACTATATTATAAACGTCACAGAAAACTACAAAACAAAATTAATCAACTGGTTCGGCGACCTTGAACAACGTATAATACATAGCCTCAAGTCCGGGACGTCTATTGCGTTAATCGGGCCCCACGGCGTGGGCAAATCCGTCTTAGCTAGATACGTCGCAGCTAAATTAGTGGGTGAATACTACGCAGTAATCGACTTAGGAGTCGACGTAGCTACTTTTGACAGCCTATTAGAGATCCTACACGAAGTGCCTGACGCAATTGGCTTTTTTGACCCCTTAGGAATTACTTTTTACGACAGCCCACTACTACCCCGTACCGACCCCGCAGTGATTTGGATGTCTAAGTGTAAATCTATCATAGACAGATCGTTATATTTAACTACAAGAGATGTAGCTACACTTATTGTCTTGCCCAATACTCTATATAGATATTCTCGATGTAGAGAGTATATAGAGCGGTATATGAAAATACTAGACTTAGGAGAATATCTACAAAGACAACCTCTACGTGAGATTTTAGAGTCTATATTTTCCTCCCATGCATCGTCGCTTGGCTGTAAAAAAATAGACACAAACCGTTATGTTGATTACATACTTTCTAGACACAGCGATTTAAGTGGTGTATTTGTTTTAGCAGCGTACGGGGGCCGCGTTGTGGCTAGAGAAAGATGTACTACAAACGACGAGACGTCTATATATAAAAAAGTTTTAGACGAGGTGGCAAATCTGTATGGTCAATTGTATAAAGATTTATTCTTCCCCACTTGTAGAGACGCCAAATCTATATCAATCCCGCTTCTTCTCAGTCTTAAAGGACAATATTTACCATATGGAATCACACAGCCGCTTAGTAATGTAGATAAAGTATCACGTAGGCTTTTGATGTTAAATAAATTGACTAGCTTGAAAAACGTCACTAGCCTTGTGGTGGAAGAGATACTAGAAGAGCTTAGAGAATTATATGAAGCCGACACGGCGTCAGTGGCCGCCCAGCAATGGAGTGTAGATCGTAAAGAGAGTATTGTTGCCGAATCTCTAAAACTTACACTAGAGCATGAGCAATGTATAGAAAAACTTCAAGATGTAGTACAAAAAATTAGAATTGTATATAAAGGCTTATTAGCAATAAAACGAGACATGGCCTATGATTTTGCAAAAGCTATTGCATACATAGCCACTGGGAGACTTGATATATGTAAAGAGGAGGTGGGCAAATATTTATGTAACAACGGCGAAGTTCCACAGATAGTTGTAGAGGCCTTGAGCGCGGGTCGGAGAATAACTCTAGAGGTCTCGACGGTTTTCCATAGACATGCCGACAGTGATGAGTTAATATGTGCGGCTTTTACAGACGCAAGAAGAGCACCTTTAAGATGTGTAGAAAATATTATTGATATACTTTATAGAGACGTAGCGCTGCAAGGAAAACCTATTGACATATTTTACAAATTTTTTCATGACTATATAGAAGTAGCGCTGAATAGACACACGCCTACTTTATTAAGAAAACTAGCTCTGTCACATTTCTATTCTAAGTCACTACCTCAAGAGGCATATGAGGCCTTAAAAACTGTAATTACATTGGCATACGTAGAGGAGGACTATAAGACCGTCGAGGCGGCGGCCGCCGCTTTGACGAAACTATCACATAAAGACGCTTTGAAGTATATACCACAGTGCGAGTGTCCCTACCTTAAGGCGGCTGTCGCCTATAGAATTGCAAAAACTCTAGTTGAGCTCGGCGAGTATCAAGAGGCTTTGAAAACACTTGAAATTGCAATAGACGAAATAAAGAAAGGCGACAAGCGTTACGAATTTACTCAAAGTTTTATACAGGAGGTAGAAAATCTCTACCGTCAAGCCGCTCTAGAGATTTTACTTTAGAGTATTACTCGAGCAAGAGTTCTAGGCTCGTCTCTCAAAGCAGATATATAGAAAATCTCGTCTGCCCCCACTGCGGCAGCTATCTCATCTGCCTCGACATAAAACCCGTATTTCTCGGCTAAGTCCATTTTATTCCCCACTATAGCTAATTTCTTAAAGGGCTTAAACCCACGGTCTAGTAAGCCACTGTGTATCTCTACTAACGACTTAAGAGTGTCGTAGTGAAGTACGTCGTACATATAGACTGCTTTGTCTACAAAAAAAGTCCACATCCGCGCGAAGTTTTGTACAACTTCGACGACATATTGCCCGGGCACGTCGATTATATTAACCTCTTTATTTGACAAATATAACCTATAGATACCTGGCCTAAGTGTTACAGTAGGTCTAATAGACAGTCCCATCAACCTATAGGTCAGTGTAGTCTTTCCCACCCCCCCAACGCCTAGCAGTACTACAATATGCCGCACATTACAATCACGGTTATTATTTATAAACAAAGTGGCAAATCAACGTTAGATATATATATCCATAATTGTGGGGTGTTATGAATCCCGTAGGTAGATTAGTGATGTGGATTGTACTATTTGTTGCAGTTATGGCTTTGGTTCAATATATATATTTCAATATACCTCTACCTATTTCCCACAGATCGTCGAATATAAGATATATGTAGACATACTACTATCTCTATTCTTCGGCTGGCAGATTGTAAAAGCTTTTGCAGACATAATAGCACTACCAGTTACTAAAAAACAAGGCGAGACGGCTGGCAAGGCAGTCTCTAACTTAATAAAGCTTATTGGAATAGGCGCCTTAGTAGCCTCAATAGCCGGCGCGGTGTCCGGCGGGCCCGCCGCTGCGGCACTGGGCGGCTTTATTGGCTTGGTCATAGGCTTCGCAACTCAACAAGTGCTGGGCCAAGCCGTCGCCGGGACGTTTTTACTACTCGCCAGGCCGTTTAAAATTGGCGAAAAAATAGTCGGCGCAGGTCAAGAGGGCATTGTAGAAGACATCACGGCGATGTATACTGTAATTAAAGACGCCGAGGGGAATAGAGTACTTGTGCCAAATAATAAACTAATCGGAGACGTCCTTAAGATAAAGAAGTCCTAGATTTTTTCTATTTTGATCTCCACTTCCCAGTTTTCTCTCGGCACCACAACCGCCAACGCCGGCCTTAAACCCAATTTTTCTAAAACTCGCTGTCTCTTCTGCAACACCTCTCTTTTCTTCCGTAGTTTTAAATCAATTGGCTTTTTAGTAGTCTTCACTTCTATGTGGTAGATAGCGCCTCCGTCTATTAATAAAAAGTCTACGTCTTTTAAAGCCTCAATAATTTCTACAACTAGCCCACTGTCGATAGTTTCTAACTTTGGGAATATCTCTGTGGCAATTTGTATCTCCCACTCGTTAAAAACTTCGTACCCCTCTAGTAGAGTTGGAGGTATTTTTTCAGTTACATAGTGGTACAGTTCCCAAAGCGAGAGAGACAAGAGGTAGAGATAGGACCCCTCTAAATCTCTCCCTATGTACTTCACTACGCCTTTTGGCGGATTTATAAGCGTCTTTGGAGTTCCCTCTACTACAGCAGGTACGAACCAAGACTTGTGGATAGGCCATTTAGATAAAACATGTCTGGAATAAACTCCATCTGATCTCTCTAGAGGTAATTTTTTCGTCTGTATTTTTAAGAGGGGGGCTGTGTACATCCCCTCTATTAGCATAGCTACGTGGCTGCCTCTAGCCGCGTTTTGAAACACTTTTGAAAACACCAGCTCTCCAATATATCCAATCTCTGCGCCGGCTACAGACAGTATATTTACTCTTATCAATATGACACCTTCGACAAGTTTTTTATCTACACAACGTTTAATTAAAAACTATATACTTTTATATACCTACTATAGACTGAATGTGGTACTTAAATTACTAGATCCCGACAGCGTGGCCGTAGTGGGAGCCTCTCCAAAACCGGGCACTGTCGGCTACATAATTTTAGAAAATTTAGCCACTAGATTTAGAGGCGAGGTATATCCAGTTAATCCGAAATACGATGTAGTTGAGCTGTGGGGGCGTAAGATTAAATTCTATAAATCTATAGCAGACGTTGAAAAAATTGTAGATGTTGTAGTAATTGCGACCCCCGCCCCGACTGTTCCGCGGATTTTAGAAGAGGCAGGCGCCAAGGGGGTGAAGGCGGCTATTATAATCAGCAGCGGCTTTGCTGAAGCCGGCAATGTAGAACTTGAACACACAGTAGGCGATATAGCAAAACGCTATGGAATTAGAGTGCTCGGCCCCAATTGTATTGGGGTATACAACGCCTTTTCAAATTTCGACACGATATTTCTCCCTATCGATAGAGCCGGTAGATCGCCGCCCGGCCCTCTTGCGTTAATCAGCCAGAGCGGCGCCGTTGCTGTAGCTATAATGGACTGGGCAGCTAGGAGAAAACTAGGCCTTGGATATTTAGTAAACTACGGCAATAAAGTAGACGTAGACGAAGTGGAGATCTTAGAGGCTTTTGCAAAAGACGATAGAATAAAAGTTATTACTGTTTATTTAGAGGGCTTTAAGTACCCCGGAGAGGCGAGACGTTTTTTAAAAACCGCTAAGAGGATAACCCCGGCGAAGCCTATCGTGGCGTATAAAGCTGGCAGAGGGAAAGCGGCGCAGCGTGCTGTGAAAAGCCACACGGCGGCTATGTCCGGCACTTATGAAATGTATAGAGGTCTATTTAAACAAGCCGGTATAATAGAGGCGTCGTCGGTGAGAGAGATGTTCGATATGGCTAAGGCGTTGGCTACTCAACCAATTCCTAGAGGTAATAGAGTTTTGATAGTGACAGACAGCGGGGGGATGGGCATACAGGCAGTGGACGTCTTAGAGGCGCTGGGGCTTGAGGTGCCTGAAATACCTGAGAGTATAGGGAGAGAGCTTCGAAAAGAGCTACTGCCATTCGCAGCTGTGTCTAACCCAATTGACGTCACTGGCAGCGCCACAGACGAACATTACAAAATTGTCATAGACGCTTTATTGCCCACTCCATTTTTCGACATGGCTCTCGTAGTGACTCTCCTCCAAGTGCCGGGTTTAACTAAAAATCTAGCTGAACACATTATAGACGCGAAGAGATATGGAAAGCCCTTGGCGGTGGTTAACTTTGGGGGGAGTGACTTAGTTATAAAATTTGAAGAACTACTTGAAGATAACGACATCCCGGTGTATCCGACGCCTGATCGAGCAGCTAAGGCGTTGTGGGCCTTGTATAGATATAGTCAAGTTAAGAAAGGCCTATGACACACTCCATAGTAGCTAAGGCCTTGGCAGAGGGGAGGAGTAAGTTGAGAGAAGACGAAGCTCTTCGGCTACTTAAAGCATATGGAATACCGATTCCGGATTTTGCATTAGTACACAACGAAGAAGAGGCTGTAAGAGCTGCCGAGGAGATAGGCTATCCCGTAGTGGCGAAAATAGTCTCGCCTAATATTGTACACAAGACAGATGTGGGGGGCGTCATACTCGGCATAGAGACTCCACAAGGCGTTAGAGAGGCCTACCTCAAGCTGAGAGATATAGTTAAAAAAATCCCATACGCAGAGCTCGAGGGGGTCTTAGTACAGAAGATGATGCCCAAAGGCGTTGAGTTAATCGTAGGCGCTGTTACAGACGACATTTTTGGACAGGTCATACTCTTCGGTCTCGGCGGCATTTATACAGAGATTTATAGAGACGTCTCGATTAGACTAGCACCTGTCTCAGACCAAGAGGCTTGGGATATGGTAAAAGAGGTAAAGGCATATCGTATCCTCACAGGTTATCGGGGGCTTGTACCACGAGATATACCAGCTATTGTAGACATAATCGTAAAGTTTTCAAATTTAATAGTTGAAAATCCAGAAATTAAACAAGCAGACCTAAACCCCCTGTTAGCATTAGAAGAAGGCAAAGGCGCCTATGTAATAGACGCCAGGTTTATACTGACGTAAAACAAAAACCTTTGGCCGAGATTTTTTACTACGAGGTTTTTCGACAGTTCTCCACAGTTTTGCTACAACTTTAGGAGAGAGGTCTGCAGCGTATATATACTAGTTCACACCTCACAGTCTTCTTTATTATTTAATATATACACTCACAGTTGTAAACCAGAGGTTTACTTATGTAGGTGTGTACTCCGCCACTTTTGCCACCGTTGCTACGCCAGATAAAACATCGCTTGTGAGACAATACATCGGGGCGGAGAGGCTTAAGACGAAGGTTTTATGGGGCCGGAGGGATTTGAACCCCCGCCCTACGGGTCTGGAGCCCGCCGCTTTAGGCCGGCGCAGCCGACTGCCTGGCTGAGCTACGGCCCCGTGAATACTATGCTACGTATTTTTAAACTTTTACAACGTGTAGCTACGGCGTCTGTTTATGTATTTTTACATATTCTCTAGATTTGAAAAGTTGTTTCATATAGTTCCGCCTTTGTGTTTTTCTGTTCCGCGTGAATTTTCCGCAGATGCTCTATATATCTCTACTTGTATTTTTTAACTATGACAAAGTGGATATGGATAGCGGCGGTGTTATTAATTACAATGAATATATACGCAGCCAACGCCACAGACTATTCAAAATTCCACCTATGGCTAAAATGTAAAGCTATAGAATTATACATAAACGTCACTGGGGCAAATTACACACTGCCACAATGTGATTTATATAATTTAACACTTCCAAACGCCACGTTTATAATAGGGAGAGCTGGCGTCGCCCCACTTCCCATGATTGGCATAGGCGAGTTGAAAAAACTAAACGTGACAGACCCCCGCCAAGTGTTTTGGGAGATAAAGAGAATTAGAAAAGAGGCTTTAGAGAAACTTAATGAATATGTAAATAGATCTATATCTAATATCTACAGAGATTTAAACATATCTAAAGGCCTCGACAGAGCTATTAACGCAACTGAGTACGGCTACGCCTCTTTGAAAAACGTAGCAGAGCTCTTGAGACGTGTAAACGCGAGTGGAGTAGCTGTGGCTGCTCTTGAGAGAAATACATATTGGCTAAATTTTACAAGACATGTACTTAGAGAGATTTCAATGGGTAATTTTACTGAGCGTTGGATAAGAGATAGAATACGCAATGGGACAATTGAAGAAATAGACAAGGCACTAGACGAAGTTGAAAAACTTAAAGAGAGGATTAGATCACTTATGGATCACTTTGAAAAAGTTAAAGCTGTAGGACTACTTAAAATTATATCCTCTCTATACGACCAAGATGTCAATCAGACAATTACAATTCTTAAAGATATAAGAGAGCGAGTGAAAATAGGCGCCGGCAGAGAGATAATAGAGGCTATAAAAAGAGGCGACATCGGAATAAGAAATGCTATAAGAAATGTAGAAAAAAATATTCCAAAAGATACAAATGAAGCCAGAGGCGCAAAGGACGACAATAGAGATAAAGACAATACTCCGGTAGAACCTGGCAGAGGGGCAGCAGATAGAGGTAGAGGGAATAGATAGTCAGTTGGATAACCGCAAAATCATTTTTTTCATTCTCCCCAAGACTTCATCACAACTTTCTGTACTCCACCACATTAATTTGTTACCTCTCTCTGTAATTGCCTACGGCTTTTTAACACAGACTCGTTATGTATATATGGAGTTTGTTAGAGATGTAGAAAAAGCGCTTGAGATTATAGCTGTGTATTACCAAGGATCTACTAAATACGCAGAGGCTGTGGTTAAAAAATGGCCTAGCTCAGACGCAGTAGTTGTTTATATAAACGGCGATGTGGCAGCTGCTGAATTATTCTACACACTGCGACTAGCCACATCTGTCTGCGTGCATTACTACATCGCCGTGGCGCCTAGTTTTAGAGGGCGAGGCGTGGCTACACGTCTAGTTACTTATATAGAAAATATATGCAACTCATCAGTGTACATAGCCACGACGAGAGTCGATAATTTACCGGCCGTGAAGTTATTTACAAAACTGGGATACTCAAAATATCAATGGAAATCTATTCCGAGAAAAATAAGAGAAATTTTATTAAAATCTACATGTGGATACGACGACAATTTTATATTTATCAAAAGAGCTACGCCTCAAGAAATAGCTTTATACACAGAGGAGGTGGAGGCGTTCTGGCGTGAGACTTGTCTAAAGCCGTATCTCGGAGAGGCCTAAATCCAAACGATAGAGCAAGGCATATTTAAAAACTCGTAGATAACAGTGCACGGGCCCGTAGCTCAGTCAGGATAGAGCGGCGGCCTCCGGAGCCGTAGGCTGCTTTTATGCAGGCGCAAGACGTGGGTTCAAATCCCACCGGGCCCGTCGTTTACATCTCTACAAAAGAGAAGTGCGGCGGCCGGGATTTGAACCCGGGATCAACGGCTATCTACGCCGCCGTCTTGGCAGGCTTGTGGAGAGGCCCGGCGCCTCTACGCCATCCTAAACCAGGCTAGACTACCGCCGCGCTTTTTATATACAGTGTCTGTTTTTAAGTTTTTCTCTCTTTAATTTAACCGTTCTGTATAAATAACGACACTTTTCCAATAACCATGTCGAAGAAGCA
>JAWBJM010000014.1:0-29151 GCA_038832545.1 Pyrobaculum sp. | reverse complement strand
AAAACTTCACCTTAGGGATTAAGGTGGATGGATATGTCACCGGGGGCTACCTCACTCTAGAAATTTACAACTTAGACACGTGCACCTTAATAAGCAACAGTTTGCTTAGCGCATGGCTGGCGCACGCGCTCATGAATACATATATATTATGGCCTTTAGTGAGGTATGTACCTAAGAAGTAGATATATGTCAAGGCCTTTGAAAGCGCCTTTGAGCTACTGGGATTTTGAGAAATCCCTCACGGCGATGTATGTCATGAACGCCGAGCCGTCCCCTCCCTCGCCGCAGGCCGAACTGGAGATGTGGCACGGCTTCGACGAGACGCTCCCCTTGCCGGAAGAGTTGAAAGAGGCGGCCTCTATGTACTTTGAGTTAAAGGCCTATCGATATCTGGATCTCGCCGTGGTATCAGCAGGAGAGGCGTATAAGGTGGTCAATGAGGCTGAGATGGCGCCGTTACGGCTTAAGTTAAAAACCCCGGGGTCATTGGCGGTGATACCGGTGGTTAGCGCGTTGCGCTCTTTCTACGCTGAGGGAGAAAGGGGGTTAGCAACGGGGCTGGCGCTGGCCGGCTTATTGGCGGGTCGTCTGGCTACAAAGACGTGGAGAATCGCGTTGAACCACCGGCTTGGCCTCCCGAGAACGCTAGTAGCTCCCGTATACGTATGGAGGACTTAGAGGCGGTGATTAGAATAGACGAGGAGCTAGAGCCCGTTGAGGATCCCTACGTAAACCGCCTGCCATCACAGTTAAAATTAGTTAAGGAGTATAGAGAGGCCGTGGAATTGCCCCCTCCAACGGGTCTACGAGCGCCCCTCTTTGAAGTCATCGCAAGGAGGAGGAGCGAAAGGGTTTTTAATCCATTTAAGCCGGTGTCGTTGCAGTCTATTGCTAACATCCTATTTGCCGCGGCCGGCGTTACGGAGAGACGCGACGGTATTTACGGAATATTGGATTACCCGTTGCGAGCCTCGCCGAGCGCGGGGGGTTTACACTGCATTGATGTATACATTGCCGCATTTAAAGTGGAGGGGCTCGACCCCGGTCTATATTACTACCACTACTCGGCGCATAGGCTAGGCGTCGTCTGCCGCCCGTGTTATCCACACGCCCTATCAGAGTCCTTCGCCCAGGGCGAGTTCAAGAACGCGCCAGTGGCCATCTTCCTAGTGGCTGATCTCTCCAGAGGCATGTGGAAATATGGAAAAGCATTTTACAAATACTGCCTAGTGGACGCGGGGGCATTGGCGGAGAATATGCACCTAGCCGCTACGGCGGAGGGCCTATCCTCGGTTATGATCGCAGGTTTTAATAGGGGAGCAGTTGCCAAGGCCCTAGGCTTGGAAAGGCACGAGAGGCCTGTGCT
The DNA here is from genome assembly GCA_038832545.1 of Pyrobaculum sp. Taxonomy (GTDB): domain Archaea; phylum Thermoproteota; class Thermoprotei; order Thermoproteales; family Thermoproteaceae; genus Pyrobaculum. The sequence goes on along the minus strand of JAWBJM010000014.1, from coordinate 27,785 downwards.
GGCCCTCGCGTTGGGCTATGGAGTTTTTGATTGAGGCAATTGACCTTAGGAAGAGGTACGGAGAGGTAATTGCTCTTGACGGAGCTTCTCTGCGGGTGAGGAGGGGAGTGACGGCGCTTGTGGGGCCTAACGGCGCGGGCAAGACCACGCTGATTGAGGGGGTTTTGGGGTTGAGGAGGCTAGATGGGGGTAGGGTTTACCTCTTCGGAGAAGAGGTGAGGGGGGAGCTCTCCAGCAGGATTGCCAAGAGGATAGGGGTGGTTCTGGAGGGCTTCTCCCTCATGGACACTCTGACAGTTGTGGAGAATTTAGAACTGGCGGCTAGGCTGGCGGGTCTGCGCCCATCCCTCCGCCAGATTCTAAATGCCCTTGACAAGGTAGGGGCTAAGGAGTTGGCCAGGAGGCTCTACGGAAAGCTCTCCACTGGGCAGAGGAGGCGGGTGGACATCGCGTCGGCCCTACTTGGAGAGCCCGAGTTGCTCATCCTAGACGAGCCTGAGGCGGGCTTGGACCCAGGCGCTAGGGTTGAGCTTGTGGCCCTCTTCGAGGGGCTTGCCAGGGGGGACGGGGTCTCAGTCCTCTTCTCTACCCATGATCTCTCCATTGCCTCAAGGGCGTGGGAGGCGGCGGTGATAGTGAGGGGGAGAGTGGTGGAGCAGGGCCCGCCCCTGGAGATAGCTAGAAAATACGGCGGGACGTGGAGAGTGAGGGCGAGGTTTTCAGACGGTGGGGAGAAAGTGGTGGAGGTGGGGGATCTTAGAGATTTGCCGAGAGTCTTGGAGGGCCTCGCAGATGCCGTCTTTATCAACGTGGAGTCTCCGGATATGTTCAACGCCTTTAGGAAGCTGGCGGGGTATGTCTAGCGCAGTCCTCTTCCTAAAAGCCAGCCTAAGGAACAGGTCGTTTCTCTTCTGGATGGTGTTGTTCCCGGCTCTTCTCATGTTGATATTCGGCGCACTCTACGGCGGGGGCGGCGAGGAGCAGAAAGCGCCGGTGTTTTTATACGCCAGGGGGGAGCTTGGGGACGTGCTGAGGGAGGCGCTTAACGGCACCTTCGACTTGAGAGTCGTGGAGGAGGTGAGAGATCCCACGGCGTTTGTCCTAAATGCCACGGCTAGGTTGAGGACGCCGGCGACGTTGGTGGTGGTCAACGGCACCGTTGTGGCGGTGTATTCGGCCTCCGGCATCTGGGGGCCTGTGGTGAGGGGCGCGGTGGAGGGGGCGCTGTACTACGCCTTCTATCCAAACCTCAACCTCCCGGTTAATATCACATTAAAAGTCTTGGGGGACGGGGGGAGCTCTACGCCGTTGGCCATGGGGCCTGCGATCGTGGCTACGGTGTTGGTGTTAGTAGTAGCCATGGGGGCTGGGATAACGGGGACTTTGGGCATTCTAAGCTCTGTGGTTTCCACCGGTTTGAACAAAAGGGCGGCTATTTCGAAGATCGGGAGGCTTAGGCTGGCTTTGGCGGCGGTGGCGGCTACCTTGTTGTCCTCTTTCGTGGGCATCTTTGCGATTTTGTCCGTGGCCGAGGCGGTGCATAGGGTCGACGTATTTATGCTCGTTGCGACGTGGCAACTCTGGGCCTCCTATATGCTGAACTTTCTCTTTTTCGCAGGATTGGCCCTCCTCTTGACCAACGTCGTGGTAATGCGAAAGGCGGAGGCCAATACTATGATGCTAGTCGCCGTGCTCTTGTACTTAACCTTCGCCTTTCTCACGGGTTATTTCATACCCATCGAGGTAATGCCCAGGGACTTGGCTAACTTCGCCCTCTCAACGCCCACCAGCTACACAGCCGCCTTTGCCAGATCAGCCGTGCTGGGAGGCATGCCTCCGCTGGACATGCTCTACTACCCAGCAACCGCCTCCCTCGCCGTCTTCTTGCTAGGCCTCTACTTCTTTAAACCGTATTCCAAGCCATGAGGGCGCTGAGGGTTTCGCCCACGGAGATCGTGGTTCTCAGAGGCCTTTTCGAGGAGTCGTTCCTAATAGAGTGTAGTAACGTAAGGGAATGCGACGAGATTATTGAGGCTTTGAGATCTGGGAAGTCTCACCCGCGGCTTGGCTTTCTCCTAAAGGTAGAGGTGACACGGGAGGCGGAGGTTATAGGCGAGGGGATCCTCGCCAAAACGCTGAGAGAGGCGCTTGTGGAGTCTGGGGTCAAGCTGGGGGGTGGGCTGAGGGTGTACGCCTCCGATTCATGGAGACCCTCTTATTTCAAGCGGATAGAGGAGGAGGCTAAACGCTTCGGTTTCCGGTATATGCCGGTGTTCTTAGCGCTGGATCTAGGCGTGATAGGGCCTCTGTATGAGCCCGGCAGCCCTGGCTATTTGTGCCTAGAGCAACAGCTTACGGCTTCAACCGGCTGGCTTTTCAGAGCTGTAAGGGACTACGCCGACAGAGAAGCTCTGCCCTCCAACCCCCTTTATCTCAAATTTCTGGCGTATTTAACTGCGTTGATAATAAGACGGAGCGTTGACGAGCTAAGGGGCAGGGCCGTGCTCGTTGATTTCCAATCTTTCTACATAGACGTAGCTAAAATTTATTTAACGCCGCTGTGCGCCCCCGAGGAGGTGAGCTCGGGGTTATGAAGAGGCTCGAGGAGTTACTAGACGAAATTTGGCTCTTTGAAAACGTTGGACGTGTCGGCCACCTCTTCGCGCCATCCTATATATCCGTGGCGAGGTTCAGCGATTTTCCCATTCACAATGCCAAGGTCTCCGATTTAGACTTGGGAGTCGCCTACAGATCGCCGTATTTCGATTTTAAATTTATACCCCATGCAGGCAAGGGTCTCACGCCTCTTAAGGCGGTTAAATCAGCCCTGGGGGAGGCGCTAGAGAGAACTCTGCCTTTGATACATTCATTTAAACCCCTCCTGGGGAAATACTCGGAACTGGGCGAGCCCGCGCTTGGGCCTGGGGATATTCCCCTCTTCGCTCCTCAGCAGAGAGTGCCCTTCAAGCCATTCACCGAGAAATCATATATAGGCTGGGTGAGGCTTGAGGGGGGAGAGAGGCCTCTGGTGCCTGCGCAGATCGTGGTCTTTGGGTATAGGCCGGTTAAAGGCGAGGAGTTAATAGGCTACTCCTCCAGCGGAGGACTTTCCACAGGAGTGGGGTTAGAGGCTATTTACAGAGGCGCCTTGGAGTTCGTGGAGCGGGATGCGGTAAATCTTGGGTGGCACAGCGACATCCCGCCCTATAAGGTCAAATTGACGCTGGAAGAGGCCTTGAGACTTGTAGGCGCTAGGCCCAAGCCTCTGGACTATAAGTTACACGTCTTTCTATGGAGGACAGATGTGAGGGGGGTCTACGTAGTGACGGCCCATCTCCTAGCTAAGAGGAGTGTATACGCCTATATGCCCGGCGGGGGAGCCGGCTTCACGTTCGAAGAGGCGTTGGCCAAGGCCTTGGGGGAGATAGGCCAAGCCTTCTCCTTTATGTATACTGCCAGACGGATAAAGAAAGAGATGGGAGGGGACAGCCCACTGTATTACGTGGATAAAGATGCTGATCCCTCCGAGGCGGATAATTTATTCAGAGTGGTTTGGTACTGGGGCTACGAGGAGAACTTGCGGAGGCTCTACGAAATGTTTTTCCAAAGAGCTAAGGAAATTGAGATGCCCAGAGGCGAGGGGCCGGAGAGACTGTCCCATAGATTATCTCTGCTACCTCCCTACTATTGGTATGAATATAAAGGCGCTGAGCCCCTTAAATTAGTGAAAGTGTTTATCCCCAGCTTGACTCAGTACAACGCGCCGAGGTGGCCCATGTTCGGCCACCCCAGATATTACAAGGCAAAGGCAATATTGGGGATATGCGACTGCGAAATTACCTATGAGGAACTTAGAAAGATACCAGTTCCATACCCCTAGGGGACCTTAGGCAGGTGGTTAAGCATCTATGCAAGCCCTCATGGAGTTGGAAAGGCGAAGGTAGAGAGGGGCATCAACTTGTTGTCTCTAATCCCCTGGGGGTGGGATTTGTCCCTCGTTTTGTCGTTACTGGCAAAGATGGCAAGACATGTCTTGTGCTCAGCGTTGAGACCTCCTCTGGGCTGAGGCCCGGGGTGTGCCTAGGTGTTGCTAAATGGGGCTTTAGCCCTCGGCATGTTAAAAAGGGGGCGCCGTTTCACAAGCCTTTGGCGCGTTGAATATTGTAGATGTTGATGGGGCTAGGCGCCGGGGTTTTATTAGTAGGAAGATCCGCCGCGACGTCCGGCGTACGGTAAACTGAGGCGTCCGGGGCCGTTGAGAATTTGGACGTATGTAAGCTGGCGATGAGGAGATGCTACAGTGGGAGGCGCCCATGGGGGTGACGTTTAAAGGTTGTGGCGGTGGATATTAAAGCTTTTAATCACAGGGTTTTTATTTCCCATGAGCGAATTAGCAACTGTCTTTCTCAAGTTGGCGGAGAAGTGGCAGGCGAGGTGGGCCGAGGCGCGGGTGTATGAGCCCGAGCCGAGGCCTGGGTTTCCCAAGTTTTTCATAACTGCGGCATATCCCTATCCCAACGGCGCTATTCACATTGGCCACGGGCGGACGTATTTAATTGCCGACGTGTTGGCGCGTTTTCACAGACACATGGGCCGCGTCGTTCTATTCCCCATGGGATTTCACTACACGGGCACTCCGATATTGACCATCGCAGAGGCAATTGCCTCAGGCGACGCGACTGTTATTGAGGAGTACATGGCGATATACGGAGTCCCTAAAGATGAGATTGAAAAAATGGGCAACCCCCTGTACCTGGCCCGGTACTTCCACGAGCAGTCAAAAAGGGCGATGCAGAAATTCGGCCTAGGCATTGACTGGACTAGGGAGTTCACGACTATCGACCCCGAGTACCAGCGCTTCATACAGTGGCAGTTTGAAAAGCTCAGGGAGAGGGGGCTGATTGTGAGGGGGAGACATCCCGTCGGCTGGTGCCCCCGCCACTCAATGCCAGTGGGCGCTCATGACACAAAAGACGACAAAGAGCCCGAGATCGGCCAGTGGACGTTGATTTACTTCGCCGATGGGGAGGGGCTTGTCTTTCCTGCGGCGACGCTCAGGCCAGAGACGGTGCTGGGCGTTACAAATATGTGGATTAACCCAGACGCCGAATACGCCGTTATTGAGCACAACGGCCGCAAAATGGTAGTGAGTAAAGACGCGGCTTTTAGGCTGTCTTTCCAGGGGGATGTGAGGATTTTGAGAGAGGCCAGGGGGAGGGAGTTTGTAGGCCGCTCCGTCCAGAACCCAGTGACTGGGGAGTGGGTCCCCGTATATGAGGCAAAGTTTGTAGACCCCAAGGTGGGCACAGGCGTAGTTATGTCTGTGCCTGCCCACGCGCCTTACGACTACGCCGCGCTGAGGGATTTAAACGCAGTGAGGCTAATTCCGCTGATCCGAGTCGAGGGCTATGGCGACTACCCGGCTAAGGAGGTTGTGGAGCGTATGGGGATTAAGAGCCAGACAGACCCCGCGCTTGAGGAGGCAACTAGGGAGGTTTACTCAGCGGAGTATACAAAAGGCGTTATGAGAGAAGACGTCGTTGGGCGCGTAGGCGCACACCTAAGCGAGCCTGCGAGGTCTATGCTGAGGGCAGTGTTTAAGATGTACTTCGCCGGGAGGCCCGTCAGGGAGGCGAGGGAGTTCATATCCAAGTGGCTCGTGGAGTCGGGCCTCGGCGGGGTTATGTACGACATAATGAACAAGCCTGTGTACTGCCGCTGCGGCACCGAGATCGTGGTGAAGGTCCTCGAGGACCAGTGGTTCTTGAACTACGGCGACCCCAAGTGGAAGGAGGCGGCCCGCAAGCTCATAGAGGAGATAAACATCGTCCCCAGCGACGCCAAGGCGCAGTTCCTCGCCACGGTGGACTGGCTGGATAAGCGGGCCTGCGCCAGGACCCGGGGCCTGGGGACGCCGCTCCCCTGGAGCCCGGGCTGGGTCGTGGAGAGCCTCAGCGACTCCACCATATACATGGCCTACTACACAGTGATAAAGAAGATAAGGCAGTTCGGCCTCAAGCCGGAGCAACTCACCGAGGAGTTCTGGGACTTCGTCCTCCTGGGCGTTGGCGACGTCGGGGAGGTGGCGAAGAAGACCGGAGTCCCGCCGGAGGCGCTAAAGGCGATCAGAGAGGAGTTCGAGTACTGGTACCCCCTGGACTCCAGAAACTCGGGCAAAGACCTCATACCCAACCACCTCACCTTCTTCATCTTCAACCACGTGGCCATATTCCCCAGGGACAAGTGGCCCCGCCAGATTGTGGCAAACGGCTGGGTCCTGCGGGAGGGCGAGAAGATGAGCAAGTCCAAGAGGAACGTCCTCCCCCTGGACAAGGCCGTGGCGATGTACGGGCCTGACCCGCTGAGGGCCACGCTCGCGGTGGCGGCCGAGGTGGAGCAAGACCTAGACTTCAGAGACGCAGAGGCCCGCCGCAACGCCCAACACCTAGCCGCCATATACAGCCTGGTGCAGAAAATCGCCCAGTCGGCGGAAGACCGCGCCCCCACCTGGGTGGACCGGTGGCTCCTGGCCGAGGTCGCCAACGCGCTGGAGAGGGCTAAAGAGGCTTACGAGAAGGTGAGGGTGAGGCAGGCCGCCGTGGAGGTGCTCTTCAACCTCAAGTCCGTCTTCGACCAGTACCTCTCCATGGTGGATAAGCCGTCTACCCTGGCGAAGGAGGCGGCTAAGGCGTGGGTTGTGGCAATGGAGCCCTTGGTGCCCCACCTGGCCGAGGAGCTGTGGGCTATGCTGGGCGGCAACGGCTTTGCCGCCACAGCACCCTGGCCCACGCTCAAGCCGGATCCCGCCGCCCTCCTGGCCAAGAGGTACGTGGACATGTTGATCGAGGACGTGAAGAAGATACCCGCCTTCGGCCCCGCCGCCAAGAAGATCTCGATATACGTCAACAGAAACTTCGCCTGGGTCAAGGCGGCCCTGGGCGGCGACGTCCGCGCCGCGGTACAAGCCGGCGTCCCGCCACAGGCGGCCAAGCGGCTCGTGGACATGGTCAAGACGCTGGGCGACGAGATGCGGACGTTGATAGCCGCCGCCGACAAGTTCGACGAGCTGGAGGCCCTCAACACATACAAAACCTACCTCGAGAAGACCCTCGGCGTCCCGCTGGATATCTACGACGCCGACGACAAGGCGGCGCCAGACCTCGGCGGCAAGAAACGCGCCGCCCTACCCCTCAAGCCTGGCATATACATACACGTCTAAAAACCGCGGGCCAAATCTATACGTCTTCTGCAAAGACGAGGCGCTGGGGACCGCCGATTCCTGTCCGGCCTCCTGGCGGCGGCCTACTTCTGCGGGCCTTCTGCCAGGCCGAGCCGTGGAGGACTTCGCGGCGTATCGCACATACTCAAAGGAAGAGCTGCCGTGCCGCTTAGACTGCCCAACTACGTGCCTAGAGCTCCTCGGCGGCAGTTGGCTCAATGTAGTAGACACCTCTGAGCTAGGAGGCGTGGGAAACGACGGCGCCGTCGCCGGGGAACAGAGACGGCCGTGGAGATGTTCAAAGATAGGGATAGGCAACTAGGTAGCTGGACGCTACCCTCCCGCAAGGCGTGGCAAGACCTCTTTTTTAAACTCGTTGAAAAGTTCGTACAGCACCTCCTCGTAGCGGGCCTTTCCGGCCTCTATGGCGTCCATGTGTTGCTCGATGAGGCGCGTCCTCTCCTCGGACACTAGGTTGCCGAAGTTGTTTTCTAGAAAGTGATACACCTCTATGCCTCTCTTGGTGGGGACCATGAGCTTCCTGCGCCCGGCGACGTATACGTAGTAGCGCCTAGCCAAGACCTCCAGGATCCTGGCGTAGGTACTGGGCCTGCCTATCCCCCTCTGCCGCATCAAGGCCAAGACGTCGGCCTGCGACAGTATCCTCCTGATCAGGCGGTACCTCTTTATCGTCACCTCTATGGTGCCCGTGGGCAACTCGGGCTCCACCGGCGTGACTTGGTACATGACCTGGAAACCCTGGTGCTTCACGTCGATGGTCCTCTCCACCTCTGCCACGTAGCCGTCTATCTCCACGGCGTATTTCGCCACCTTCACCACGCTGGGCTCCATCTGGCTGGCCATAAAGCGCCTAAAGATCAAGTCGTAAAGCTGGTAGTGGTTCCTGGTGAGCCTCACGGCGAGCTGCAACACGCCGGCGTTTACAAGCCCCCTCAGCTCCTCCACGTCTACGGCCCTCGTCGGCCTGATGGCCTCGTGGGCGCCCTCCTCTTCGGCACCCCACGTCCTCGCCCTGAAGGCGGCTTCGCCGAACCGCTTGATTATGTACTCCCTGGCGATGGCCAGACCCGCGGCGGAGACGCGGGTGCTGTCGGTGCGGTGATAGGTGATGAGGCCGCTCTCGAAGAGGTCCTGGGCCACCCTCATGGCGGCGTCGGCCGACAGGCCCAACTTATTGACGGCGTCGCGGAGGAGCTCGTCGGTGGTGTAGGGAGGCGGCGGATTCACCACCCTCTCCTCCCTCGCCGCGAGTTTTACCCCTATCCTCCTCCTCTCCTTCAGCTTCTGCAGGGCCTCGGCCGGCAGCTGAAGCCTGAGGTCGACGTCGTCCAGCTGTAGCTCGACGTTGTACATCTTGTTCTTGAGGGACTCCTCGTAGGTCTTGACCACCCACCCCAGGACCGGCGTCTGGACCCGCCCCGCCGAGAGGTTCGGGTTGGCGAACTTGCGCTGGAGGATCTTGCTGAGCCCGAACCCCAGCCACCTGTCCTCCACGCGCCTCACTATCTGCGCCTTCACCAGGGCGTAGTTCACGGCCCTCGGGTTCGCCAGGGCGTTTAGGATGGCCCGCCGCGTCACCTCGTGGAACTCCACCCTCCTTATGTCGGAGACGTAGGGCCGGAGGCCGAGGTAGAGGTCGAAGGCTATCTTCTCACCCTCGGCGTCCGGATCCGTGCCGATGAGCACAGTGTCCACCTCCACCGCTATGTTCCTAATCGCCGTGAGGACGTCCAGCGGCCTGCAGTCGGGCGGAACATCGGCATCGTCCACATAGACGCCGCTGCGGCACCTCCAGATCTTGTTGTACACAGGCACAAAGCCGTCCTCCCTCACGATCACGGCGTACTCCTCCCCGTCGTAGCCATTGCTCTTGAAGCCGCCGAACCACTTGAGGAGGACCTCCCTCTGGCTCTCCTTCACCCTCTGGAGCGAGGTGGGGAGCTCGTAGACGTGGCCGAGGGAGGCGGTGACCATCAACACGGCGTCGCCGGTGGAGACCTCGTATATCGGCACGCCGTCTACGAGGAGCATGCTCGGCCTCCCGAAGAAGTTGGCGATGGTCCGGGCCTTGGTGGGCGACTCCACCACCATCAACACAGTCCTGAGGAGCTCCACGCCCCTCGTCGCCGGGGTCACCCTCCCCTCCAGGAGGTCCCTGATGGCCTTCCTGTCTCTGTCCACCTCCGCCAGCACCGCGTCGAGGTCCACCTCGTTTATGTGCTTGAACTCCGCCTCGTCGAATCTGAGCCTCAGCTCCCGCTGGAGCGCGTGGAAAACCTTCTTGTCGTCCACTATCACGACGCTGAGGCCCTTGGAGAGGCCGCCGGCGTATAGACGAGACGTCCTGCCGCTGCCCTGGATATAGGTGGTGATGTCTGGCACCAAGACGTACAGCTCCCCGTCTATATACGCGAGCTTGACCTCAGTGGACGACTCGATGGCCGCCCTCACGTCGTCCCTCTTGAGGAGCTCCTCCACGAACTCCACCGCCGACTTAACCACCTCCACCGCATGTTTGTCGAAGCTGGAGAGCTCGCCGCCCTCCGCCGCCTTCTTAAGCGCCTCCTGAACGCTCAACGCATATGGCGCGAGGCGCTTGAGCTGGCCCACCAGCCTGTCAGCCCTCTGCCGAAGGTCGCCGGACAAAACGGAGCGGACGTTGTAGAGAAAGGTCAGGTACGCCGGGATGGAGAACTCCTCTATCCTAACCCTAAACCGGAACTTGGGGACGCCGACGAACACCACGTACCTAATGACGTGGGGCAAATCGATGCCCCTCACCAGCGCGGATCTGGCCGTGGCAAGGCCCACGAGCACAGACACCTCTCCCCTCTCGAAGGCCTCCAGCACGCCCCGCCTCGGCCTAAAGAAGTGCTCAGCCGAAATGCCCGCCTCCCTCGCCTTCTCCACAATCGCCATGCCGAGGTCTCTGTCCTGCACGTAGACGATGCCGCCGGGGCCCAGACGTCTCAGAAGCTCCACCGTCTGCGCCGCCAAGTCCTGCGACGCCTCCACGTACAAGTCCACCACGTTCCGAAGCCCCTCCGCCCGGCCCCCCACGTCGAAGCCCAGAAGCTCCCTAAAGAGGAGGAGGCGGGTGGTCCTCCGCGCCTTTGCCAAGGCCCCCGCCGCCACGAACACCCCCAGCCTAAGCCCCTTGACAGCCTCCTGGAGCTTAGCCCGCAGAGAGGAGAGCTCCTGCGAAAGCCGCTCAGCCTCCCGCAGGTCGCCGGCTACCTCCGCCCGCCGCAGTTGCTTAGCCAGGTTGACGACGTCAAGCGCCATCTTCAACACCTCCTCCGAGACTCCCAGGAGCCTGAGGATTCTGTCTATGTTCTTGCTGGTGGCCCTAAGTATGCTGTCCACGTCGTCCGCCGCCACGAAGTCGAACTTGTACCTGCTCAACAGATCGAAGCGCCTAGGCAGAAACGCAGAGGTGACCACAAGCACGTCGAACTCCCCCCTCTCCACCGCTTCCAGCGCCGCCCTCTTCTCGCCTTCGCTCAGCAGGGAGTGGTAAGCCACCACCCGCACAGAGACCCCGATCCTCTCGGCCAGGGCCGCCAGCTTCTTCTGCGCCTGGTGGGCAAGCGCGGAGGTGGGGAAGATCAAAAGAACCCGCGCCCCCCTCCTCGCCAGGTGGAGGGCGGCCACGAGAAGAAAGGTGGTCTTCCCCGACCCCGTAGGCGCCACCACGGCGAAGCTCTTCCTCCGCACGAGACGCCGAGCCCAGAGGCGCTGGGCCCCCCACATGTCGTACCCCACCACCGACTTGAAGAAGGACGAGAACTCCTCATACTCCCTAAGGTACTCCGCAACCCACGCCAGCCCCTTCAGCGCCCCCCTCCGCCGCAGTAGCTCAACCACCTCAGCCACCGACCTCGGCCGCGACGCCCGAGGAAGACACTCCCTACAAGGCAGGCCCGCCGCCAGCCGGTCGGAGGTTATGGCCCCCCGCAGTTGGGGCAGCTATGGAGATACACCACCAGAGGCAAATCCACGTCACGCGGAGACACGGCCAATAAAAAGGTTTACTTTTCAGCAAGACACGCCGCGGTGATACAAGAAGAATAGCCCTGGGCCTACGCGGCAGACACATTTATATAGCTGTGCCCCACAACGCAGATGGAAAAAATAGCAGAATGGGTAGACGCCTTCAACAAAATAGCCCGCAACGAAAACAACTTCCACAGCTTCTACATCTACAAAACCGGCGAAGACATCCAGGCAACCCTCACCCTCGAGGAGGTTGCCCCGGTGGAGCAGTGCAGAGGAGGCTCCTTCGCCGCCGCCACAGTCGCCATGCAGGGAGGCAAGGCGACGCTGGAAATGACAACAGGCACATACAAGAAGTGCCCCACAGCCTCGGGCTACACCGCCGACTACACCAAGACAACCGCCGAAAGACTCGACCTAGGCGACGACCCCGAACTCCTCAACTACGTAAAATCCATAAAAAACGAAGGCGACTTCATCGCCCTACTAGAGGCGGTAATCCAAGCCACAGCTAGCCAATAAACACCTTTTTAAAAACCTCCACAAACCTGTTATACGCCTCGTCGCCGTAGAGAACGACGAGGATCCTCCTCACGCTCCTCAGCCGCGGCGCCAAATCCCTAAAAACCGCCGACATCTCTCCAGCAACCGCGTCAAACGGACACCCAAACACCCCCGTGCTAATCGCCGGAAACGCAATAGAGGAAAGCCCCAGCTCCTCCGCCTTAAGAAGCGCGTTCCTCACAGCCTCCCCAGGCTTCACCACGGCCTCGTCCACCTCCAACACCGCCATGTCCCCATCGACGTACGCGTTGTAGATCCCCGGCATCGACATCAACACCTCCAACACCGCATCATCTGCGTAGAACCTAGACGCCAACTTAACCGCCACAGTCCTCATGGCCGCACCCCGGCGGACACGTCCCTACTACCAAAACGAGGCATGGCAACCAGCCGTCTGCCACATATAAACAATACGCCGCCCCGAGGACGGCCCAGAGTCTGCGGTCTACTCCGCCGAAAGCGCCCGCGGGGCGCCTCATATGAAGCCCATGCGGCTGAGAAGCTGTTTCTCAGCCTTCGGCGAGAGACAAGCCGAGACAGCTGTCTTCAACAGCCTTGACCTCCGGCCCTCTGCGCGGCGTGCCGCAGAGACGTTTAAGCGCCGGCGAAAGGAGGGGCTAGTCTAAGACGTTGCCGTATATGACGTCTATGCCTAACTGTCTCGCCTTTTCCAGCGCCTCTTTGTCTATGTGGACTGCGACGAGGATAAGCCTCTCCACTCTCTTGCCTTGTCTCGCCAACTCCTCGGCCGCCAGCTTAGCCCTCCAGGCGAACCACCCCACATCGTCGCCGTAAGCCACGGACTTGTCTTCAATTAGATAACACTTCCCGTCGTGGATGTAGACGTCGACCTCCACCACGCCGACGTCGGTCTTGAGGGTCAACTTCTCCACCTTCTCAGCCTCGACGCCTCTGCGCTCAAGCGCCTCTTTGAACAGCTCAAGAACCACTTTTTCCAAGTCTCTACCCCACCTTCCACCCAGATACCCCAAGGTGACTTCAACCCTTTTAAGCCGCTCGTCGTATGTCTTACGCATTTCTTCAATAGCTTTAAACATCGCCTCGAAACCAGTCTTCATGTAGTCGGCCAGAGTCTTTATGGCTTCGGCCACCTCCTTAAGCTCTTCTGTCCTTGCTTTGCGTATTGCCCTCTCGACGACTTCTTCAAGCTTGTTCCAGTCAAGCTCCAACTTCACGGCACGATCCTGCTCCACAATATAGACAAGTTATACGTTTAAATCTACTACGCAGGCCACCGGCTGGATGCAGTTGCGCGCATGCCACTCCTCGCTGACGCCAGACGCGAAAAACCCTGCTTTTCAGTACATGCTTTTGCAACGACGCCGCCGTTGACCTGCGGCAGGTTCATCATTTTTATTTTGGAGCTTTCTGTTGCCGCGCCAGCGGCTAGGGCAGAATTACGCTCTTGACCTCCGGCAACCTTTCCCAGTCTCTGTCCCTGGTGATCACCACGGCGTCTAGTCTCCGGGCTACGGCCGATATGAGGGCATCGCCGGGATTCACTCCTCTTTCGAGAACCCACTTGACGGCGATATCCACGTCTTCCACCGTGACTCCATCTACAACTCTTATGTCGAGCTGGCGGAGGAGGCTGGGCAACAGCTGTAGAAGCCTAACGTAGCCACGCCTCCTCGGCTCCGCCGCCTCCTCGGCCGACCTTCTGGCCCACGTCATGTACTCCAGCAGAACTACCGAAGTCACGTACCGCTTTGCGCATTGGAGCGCCACGTCGAGCCGCTTAGAGATCAAGACCGAGGTGTCGACGACACATCTCTCCATACGGCCTCCTCCACCGCCCTCTCGACATCCTCTGCAGCAGGCTCGCCGACCAGGTCGAGCAGTCTGTAGTAGACCTCTAGAAGCGCCTTGACGCCGAGGGCCCTCACCCTCTCGGCTAAGTCCCTATCCTGCGTCACCACCAAGCCGCCCCCAACCTCCACGATATAGACTGTCCTCCCCGCGTAGTCCCTGCCGAGGAATAGCCTCCCCTTGCCGTCCACCTTCCTGATCACGTCCCACATGTCAGTCCCACTTTATATATTTTCTCCCCATACGGAGACGGACCCAACCAGCCGCCTAGACCGCAGACGGCTCGATAAAGGCAGATCGCGCCGCCGACCGACAGCAGACGCCGAGAGGAAGTCGCGGCGCAACGCCAATGCGGAGATTCCACGCAATGCAGAGCCTCGGCGCACCTCTAAAGTCGCGGACCCTCGTCGGGACGAATTCGCCGAACACCCCAACGCCTGAGCCCCACCGACGCTCTCCACCCCTCTGGAGATTCAGAATCTGTTGATTGTCAAGAGTAGAGAGCAACAGATACCTTTCTATATTGCCGCCGGCTTCATCAACGCATTTCGCCGAGCCGGTAGGGCTACGCGTATCGCCTTCACTTAACCGGCTGATGCAACCCACCGGAGGTAGGCCGCGTCACGGCTTAGGCCACACCACGATGATACCCATGGAGCTCGCGACGGCTGCTACGCCGTCGGGGTTCCTGTCGTGGATAAACGGCGTTATCACATACACAACATCAACCCTCCTACCAGTAACTGTACTAAACAACGCAACTTTCCTCTTAATCTGCTGTAAGTCACCCCTCTTCAGAGCCGACGTTATTTCAACGGCTAGGGTCCTCCCATCCCTAATTATTATGTCCAGCTCAACCTCGCTTGGGTAGCCATAGACATAGCCCTTATCATCGTAATAAACCCACCTCTCCACGGCATACCCCGCATCCTTAAGTAGCTCCCTCACGCCGTCCCTAAACGCGTCCTCGCTAAGAACCCCCCACCTGGCGCCCAGGGCGTTTAGCGCAAGCCAGAGCCTCCTCATATCCTCTCTAAGAGACGTTTCGACCCTCCTTATTTCCTCCCTGAGGGACGTCTCAACCGCCCTCAACTCCTCCTTAGTTGCCATTTTCTCCTCTAACTTCTTCAAGTCTTCCTTCGTAGCCATCTTCTCCTCCAGCCTCCTCAAGTCGTCCTTGGTGGCTAGGTTTTGCCAAGGCGTCAACTTAGCCAGCGCCTCGTAGACTATCTCCGGCTTAGCCGTGAGGACCTCTACCAAGATCTCCGGATGCTCCAACAAAACCCGCTTGATCTCCTCAGCCAAGCTCACATACAAACCGGGCAGTAAAGTTATAAATTTTACCGTTTAGGATCCAAACCTGATCGCCGAACATTAAGTGCGTTGTGTCTACATTTGTTGGTCTTGAGGTAATGAAGTGGTTTGGTAGCGTTAGTTACTTTAAGGGGACACCCATAGCTAAGGCTTTGCTTCGGGCATTGAGTTACTACGTTGGCGCATAGGGCACGCAGAACGTGATGAAGTTAATCGTGGCGTGCCTCCTACGCCGTGTAGGTACGCGATGAACCTGAGCACCTCCGAGTCATTGCTCGCTTTAAGCGGTACAACAGTTGGGTCAGCGTTGACCATGACCAAGCCCAGCCGGGAACGCGGTCAACACAATGGGTGCTAACACCCCCGTATCTTGTCAGCCGTGAAGACACAGCTCGGTGAGTTGCTGGGTCCCTGGGATATGATAACCACATATCTACCGAGGTTCCTACAATCCTAACGAAGCGAGCCAATATTGCGGCCGGGGTCTGTAGGAACAGGTGTGCTCCCATCAATCACGACAATCAAGTTCCTAGTCCTCTTACTTAGAATCCTCAGGAGGGCTATTATATGGAACCACTACTGGACCTCATCCTCAAAACACGCTCAAGTCTATGCCTACTGATTTACCCCCAAGCTCACCACCCAGTATCCTCCGTATCATTGGGTGGGCCTCCGAATCAACCACCCAATGCCTACCAAGTTAAGTCTCCTAATGAGGGCATAGACAAACTCAACCAAGCTAACCTGTATGACGCCCTCAACCGTAGCCTTCGCCATAGCGATTAAACCCAGGTTCCCCAGGTACTTCGAAGCATCATAATCCTGAGGAGGAGACTCCATGCCGAGGAGCCAGGTGAGCGTCTCCAGGTTCTGGGCCATTGTCGGCGTTGATAGCGACCTAATATCCACATTCCACGATTTGATGGAAACACTACTCGAAGAATTCATTGGTAATATTGATCCTAAATGATACATATAAAATCTCCTAATGGATGTAGAAACTGGCGTGAAGGAGTTAGAGGAGAAGAGGGAAGAGGAATGCTTGCAGTACCCACGTATCGTCGGTGTTTTATCCAGTATTATAAAGGGCCATAATAGGGTTCTTGTTTATGGTTCTAGGGATGTCGGGAAATCCCTATACGTAAGACTGGCCGTGCTAGGCCTGGCTTATCAGTCAAGTGCGACGTGCGAAAAGAAGCCGGAACAGAAGGAGGAGAATCAGAGACAGGATAGGCGTAAGCAGAAGGAGAAAAAACAATACTTACCGGTGTTCCTACAATGTCCGATTACTGCAGACGTTGTGCTACGATTAGTGAATCTTGCACGTTTCCATACTGAAAACATCCCGTTGTCGCCTCATTACGACATAGAGCCAATAATTGTGCTAGACGATGCGCACCTGTGTAGCGATGAGGATTTAGTCAGGATTAATTCGCAATTACCGGATACTAGGCTCGTATTGATTGCGCCATCTACCGCAATTGGAATTAAAAAGTCTGATTATACTTCCATTAAAGTCCTGCCGCTAAGGTTCGTTGAAGTAGCAGAAATGATGGATAAAAACATCCGAAATTTCTTAAGGGAGAAACATTTAGAGGGATGCAAACGCATAGCCAATTTAAGCAACATCGATATAGTTTACGAATTTCTCAAGAGCCTTCGCGAATCTCTTGATCATAATAATCGTGATGGTTACGTCTTTTTAATGCGGCTTTTTAGGTGTTACCTAATTTGTGGTGGCACTGCACATGGTATTAAGTGCGTAGATGATTGCTTAAATAATAGAAAGTTAGAGGGCTTTAGCCATATGTTCCTTAAGACTGTGGAAGAGATTCTTGAAGATGCAAGGGTATACGGTAAGTATTATGGGGGAATTAATTACGTGCTATTCCAAGTAGCTCTCCAAGCTGTTATGATGTATTTTGCGGAAAAGGTGATGAAAAAGGGCTTAGAAACTGACCAAGAGAAGCTTCCTCGTGAGGTTATTAACAAGGCACAAGAAATTTCATTATGGTGGAATATAGGGCAGGAGCACGAGGATCCGCGTAATGCCGTATTAAGTGCCATTAATTATTTAGATAACAGTGGAGTTGTTATAGGAATAAAACGTTATAAAGAAAAAGAACAGAATAAAGACAAAGAAGAAGGTAAAGAACAAAATGTGGTTAAGTACGTATTCACAGACCCCAGGTACTTAATTGGTACATACCTATATTATACGCACATGGTCGGCAATAATGAATATCCAAGTGCGTTTGGTGAAGTCATGAGGGCCATTGATGACTTAGTGCCAATAGAGCCTAAACAGCAAGCTCAAGAGAAGCCGGAAACCAAGGACTTAAGTGTCAAACTTGGGCATTACCTTGAAGCCATTACATTGTCGAACCTAGCCCTTGGTGCCTACGCAATGAGCGTCTCGTGCGGTAGGCCTGAGAAGGATAGGCCTCCGTTGAGTAAATACGTTAATTACGTCAAGACCAATAATTACGAAATTGATGCCCTCATAAAGGTTGGATACACCGATGAGAAAAGCGGCAAAGTAAACCTAGGAATTCTCTTCGAGGTCTCGAGGAGCTTTGATAAGGAACACATTGATAGATGTAAGAAGGCTCTCAATGGTATTAGCAATACTTTTAATGACATCAATGTTTCATACTGCATCTACGCGACACTGGATGGGGACAAGGTAGATCTTCGCGATGACAAGGTCATCGTTGCGCCACTACCACTCGCATTACTCTTGTTTTAGTAAATTTTCGAGTATAAATCCTAATTGAGGACCTACTTATTAGGTGTGCCACGGGTGTGCTTGCTACTCCTCGATGCATGTTCTTAATGGGGCGTTTGTGTATATTGTCTTTATATGCCTCTTACGTACCTAGTTAGTTCTCCTCATGCCTTTGGCAATTGATGATACTTGATAAGTATATAGAATCCGCCAGGTGGGCTTGATGTCGTGGCAACGACGGTGTCTATCGTTACGGTATTTCCGGCCTCGCTGATTAAGGTGTCTACGTCGTATATGGGGCTTGTATTTGATTGCACTGCTTGAGCTTGAGAGCTGATGTGTGGTGTAACCATGGTTATTTATCGCGCCTTGAGCCGGCTGGGTTTCGGTACCTTACTGGTCAACGCCTGCAGTTGCGGCAACAATGCGTGGCGATTTGCCTAAGATACCTGCCTTTTCCTGGCGTTGTATTTGTACTCTATGCCGCGGACCGTCTCGAGCACCCACTCTCTTTGGAACTGGGCGAAGGGCTTGCAGGTCAGCTCCACGCACTTGTCGCCGTCTGTGTAGGCGATGCAGACTATGTACCGGTCTGGGAACCTGGAGGCGAAGTCTATCTCGTTGGCCGTGAAGGATATGGGGTCGTCGCGTCTCCCCACCCATTTCCCCTTCACCTCAACCACGTAGATCTGACCCCCCTTGGCTACAACCATGTCGAAGGGCCGCGGCACGCTTGCGTAATCCTCCCTAACGGCGTAGCCGTTCTGCGCCAGCCAAGCCTTGACGCAGTTAGCCGCGGCGAGCTCGCTCCGCATGATGTTCCGGCTCCTCTTCACCTCCTGCCACACCAGCTCCTCGAACCTGCCGGCGGCGACCTCCACGCCCAACACCCTCGCCCTCACGACCCCCACCACTCTGTACCGCGGCGCGCCGATGGGCAGAAGGCTCCGCACCTTCTCCAGGTAGGGCTTTAGGCGGCTGAGCCAGACCTCCTCGTGGATCTTCCGCTCCACCCAGCTCCGCTCGTCTTCCTTCACCTCGCCCCGCTCCTCCTCCACGGCGTCCCACGGCACCTCCGCCTCGCGGTGGAGAGCCTCCGGCACCTCCCTGCTCCGGCTGAGCGGAGAGGCGAGGCGCACCAACAT
The DNA here is from genome assembly GCA_038832545.1 of Pyrobaculum sp. Lineage (GTDB taxonomy): Archaea > Thermoproteota > Thermoprotei > Thermoproteales > Thermoproteaceae > Pyrobaculum. The sequence continues at coordinate 8,968 of JAWBJM010000014.1, read as the reverse complement.
GCGTTCTCTATACAGCGGCGCGCCGTCGGCTAGGTACTCCACGTAGGCCACGTAGTACCCCCCGCCGGGCTCCGCCCGCCTCCCCGGCAGAGGCCCCAGCTTAGCCTCCAGCCCCTCCTCCACCAGCTGCCTAGGCTTCCACCTAATCTTCTCCCTCTCCCTCATGATGGCTTCGATCTTCTTTTTAAGCGCCTCAAGCCGCCCGCCGGCGGCCGCCTCGTACACCTCCGCCTCTGTGAGAAACGCCGAGGACCCCACCTCCAGAACTCTTCTAAACGTGTCCTCGGCAACTTCATACACCTCAAACTCGCCATAGCTCTGAGGCGGCAGAGCCCTGAGGGAGATCTCATACAGCTTCTCCAAAAGGGAGAGATACATGTCGAACTCATCCCTCTCGGCGGCCGGAGTCTTCAACACCATGTCCACCACGTATACAACTTCCTTCTTCTGGCCGAACCGCCATATCCTCCCCACCCGCTGGACGTGTCTAGTGGGGCTCCACACTACCTCGTAGTTAACTACCACGTCGAAGCTCTGCAGGTTGACGCCCTCCGACATTATGTCCGTGGAGATGAAGAGGGCGGTCTCGTGGCTCTCCGCCAGAAGCGCCGCCTCCCGGCCCACGTCTATCTTCTCCCTGGCCCGCGACGTGGCGTACATGACACCCAGCCAGCCGCAGTCGGCCCTAGCGAAGCCGTCCCCCGAGTCCACCACCTTACAGCCCGAGGCGAAGGCGTTGAAGAGGTACTCCGCCGTCGTGGCGTACTCGGTGAAGACCAAGATTTTGTGGCCCCTCAAGACCTCCACCAGCCTCCTCAACGCGGCGAGCTTCCTATCTGAGGCGGAGGCGAACCTCTCCGCATACGCCGCCAAATCCCTCCACCCCGCCACGTTGCCTATACACGCGTCGAGCTCCCCCTCCTCAAGGGCCTCCTCGTCACACCTCCCCCCGACCACCCTGCCCAAGGTCTTGAAGAAAGAGACGGGGCTCGACATGGCCCTCTTCTCCACCACAACCCTCACAATGGGCTCCACGTTGGCTTTTTTCAGAAGGCTGAGCACCGCATAGAGCGCCTGCGCCTCCTCCCTAGAGGCCTTCACCTGCACCACCCAGTACCTTATGGAGGGGAAGATCTTCTTACCCTCGTACTCCTCCACATCCCTCTTCTCCCTCCTGACAACGACGTCGACAAGAGACTTGAGGAACTGGAAGTCCCTCTCGTCGCCGGTGTGCGGCGTGGCGGTCAAGAGGAGGCAGCCGCCCGCCGCCTTGCAGAGGTGCGAAAGCCGCTGCCTCTGCGTCCCCAGCCTGACCTTATGCGCCTCGTCCACCACCACGAGATCCCAGTGGATGCGGCTCAGCGCCTCGAGGTACTCCGGCATCTTCGCCCTGTCCAGCGTGACTAGGTACACCCTGTGGCCTATGGGGAACTCCGGGTTCTCCACGGTGAAGTGGGGGACGTCGAACCGCCGGAGCTCCTCCTCCCACTGCCCCAACACGGCGCGGGGCACCACCACCAAGACGTGGTTGACGCGACCGATCTCCATCAACGCCTTGACGAGGAGAAGGGCCTGGATGGTCTTCCCCAGCCCCACGTCGTCGGCCAGCAAGACCCGGGGCCGCGCCAGCCAGAGGGCGTCAGACACGAAATCCAGCTGATGTTTATACAGCTCCTTCCCCGCCGACCTGAGGATCTCCACTAGAGAAGTCACGGCAGGACCTCCCGATACGCCTTAGCCATCTTGGCGAAGGCGTCCACCACCCGCCTGCAGCCGCCGCCCCCCGACCTGCAGAGCCACAGCCGGTAGAGCAAGGCGTCTGCGATCAGCGCCGTCTCGTGGAGCCGGAGAGACGCGGCGAGGAACTCCGCGTCGCCGGGCTGAAGCCCGCCCCTCCTCGCCAGGAGGTAGACAAGCGCCCTCTCAAACGGCACCCTATCCCTAAACACCAGCACCCCCTCTCCCTCCTCCACGTGCCTGCCGAACTCCCAAGGCCAAAGCCTCCGCAGAAACTCAGCCACCTCCTCAAGCGGCACGCCAACCTCGAACCTGCCCTCAGCCGCAACCACAGCCACCCGCCGAGGCCCCCTCCTCTTGATCAACATTCCTCCTCCACCTCCACCTCGTATTTGAGGGGTCTCCCCTTAAACCTCTGAACCATGTCCTCGTCCACCGCCGCAGGCTGCTTGAACCTAAACACGGCGTCTACGGCAGGCGACACGTCTTGCACCGCCCGCAGAAGCCTAAGAGCCCTGTTCCTGGCCTCGGCGCCCGACACCGCGAACTTCGCGTTTAGGCTAAGCTCCGTCTCCGGATCCGCCTTCCTCGCCCCCACCTCAAAAACAAAGACAAGCCCCCTCCCGGCGAAGTAGTTCAACAACGACTCGGCGTCCTGCACAGAGGTCGCCTGAACCGCCCTCAACATCTCGCCCGGGCCCACCTCGAACTTCGTCACCCCCCTCCTACACTTCCCCCTAACCTTAATCGTGACGGTCTTCCTGTCCCGCGCCCCGTCTCTAAACACCCCCTCCACCTCAAGGGCATACGCCCCCGGCTCCGCAGGCACATCCACCTCAAAGACGTAGCGCCGCCCCGACACCCCCTCCTCCCGCTCCTCAGCCCACACGTTCAGCCTGTACTTCACAGCCAGAAGGTCGTCGGTGGCCACCACCTCCACCACAAGCCGGGACCCCGGCGCCCGCTCCACCACCGGCGCAGGAGCCCTGTCCACCCTCACGTCGATGCCCCTCTGTAGCACCTCCTCCACCACCCTCCCCTCCGTCAGAAACGACCACTCAGACCGCGCCGCCAGAACCTCGTCCACAGCCCTCTTAACCTCCTCCCCACTCGGCCTCCTATACACCACGTAGAGCCGCGAAGACCCCGTGGAGAGCTGAGCCAGCTGCCTCAAGAACGCCTCCACAGCCCACTCCTGGAGCCGGCCCCGCCACATAAGCGGCGCCACCCCCGTGTCCTTGTCCAGAGGCGGAACCTCGCAACCAGACTTAGAAAGCCACCTCACCGACCCATCCACCTCAAAGAGACACCTACACCCGGCGCAGTAGTCCCGCACAGCCTCCACAAACTCGTCAAAAGATATCGGAGCCGCCGACAGGCGCTCGTTGAAGAGATACACGCTCCAGAGATCCCCCAGCTTCTTGAAGCCGTCCCACTCCACCACGTCCTTCTCAAACAGAGACCTCACCACCTGCGATTTGAGGTCAGCCCTCCTCCTGGCGACGTCCGTGAGGTACTCATCCAGCCGCCTGGCCTCGACATCGGCGAACCCCGCCGCCACCCTCCGAAGCCACGTATACGCCGTGTTCTTCAGCGACGCCTTCGCTCTCTCCCTCCAACGCTCAACCCTAGAACGGAGCAGCTGCTCCATCTCCCGCCTCAGCCGCTCGTCCCCCTCCTCACCGAGGAGGTCCGGGAAGTACATGGGGAGGTTGCCCAGAACCTCCTCAGCGGCCTTGACAACCTGGCCGAGGGCCACCGCCCCCTCCCTAACGCTGGAGACGTTCACCAGCCTGGAGAGCAACTCCCTGGCGTCCGGGGGCAGCTCAGCCCTGTCGTCCCGCCTAACCACAAACAAGTTGTTGCGCCGCCTCGGCACGCCGAACTCCAGGAGGTCCACCGCGAGGACGGACTTGTCCACCTCCTCCAGCGCCTTCTGCCAGGCGTCCCGCGCCGACACCACCCTGACCTTACCAAACGTCTTCTCCCCGGGCCCCGAGATGTAGACCGACGAGAAGGCGCCGGCCCTCTCCCTCAGCAAGCTGGCCACCTCGTCCGCCACCACCTCCCAGCCGTCCTCGTCGGAAAACTTGCCCATGGCCTCCCTAATCGCGTACGCCTCGTCGCCCACGAACCAGTAGATGTACCTATCCCCAAGCCTCGCCACGTGCAGACCCACGTCGGTCACCCGAGCCAACACGTCCCTCACATCCACAGGCCTCACGTCGACCCCGTTGTAGGCCCCCAGCACCAAGTCGTCCTCCGTCGGGTAGAGCACCGCCACCGGGAGGAGCTTCGCCAAGAAAGTAACAAGCAGGATATGCCTAAGGACGGAGACGGCGGCCTTCCCGCCCGCCTTCTTAACGTCCTCCTCATACAGCGACAAGAGGCGGCTCCAATAATCGGCGTAGGGCCCCCCGATGATGAGCAGATCCCTAGGCTCGGGGAGGTGGGCGAAGGTCACCAGCTCGCCCGACGCCGCGTTCAGATAGGCCCGGGACAGCGTACGCAGAAGCTCCCTCGTCAGCTGAACCCTGGTACGCTCCGCCACAGACTCGTCAGCCAGCCTAAGCAACACGTCGAGAAACACCGGGTTGAAGGGGTACGAATCCTGAAGCCTCCTCTCGTACTCGGCAAGCTTCTCATCCCGCACCACCCCCCTCAACGGGGCCAGATCCACGCGGGTGGGCTGGACGCCGGCCCACCGCCTAAAGACCAAGGCGATGTTCCTCACCGTGTCGAGAGCCACCTTCACGTGGTTCATCCTCTGCACCACAAAGAGAGAAGACGACGCCTCAGTCGCCGGACGCGACTCCGGGAAGAGGGCGTAAGACACGAAGAGGTAGGCCCCCCGGCTCTCAGAAACCACCTCCGCAAGCGTCTGCAGCCACGGCACGAAGCCGGCTTTCTCGTCGAAATACTGAGCCTCGTCGAAAACCACCACAAGCGGCGCGTTCCGCGTCACCACATCCCTCAACCCATCCTTCGTGCGGGAGCTCCACAGCTGAGCCGCCACAGCCTCAGGCTCCCGGTCGTGGCGGAAAACCGCCACGTTGGGAACCCGCTCAAGGGTAGGCGCCTCAAGCTCAATGCCGAACTCCGCCAGATACCTCCTCACGCACTCCCCACTCCCCTTACACCTCCTATACAGCGCGACGACGTGCAGGACAAAGGCGAGGAAGTGCGACTTGCCCGCCCCGAAGAGAGCCGGAAGCAGGTAGATCTGCGGCTCCCCCGACTCCAGGCGGCGCAGGAAATCCTCCACGTACTGCCTAAACCCCGGCGTCACGTAGGTCACCCTCAGAAAATCCTCCGGCCGGCAGTAAAGCTCGTGCTGAGGAGCCGGCCGCCCGTTGAGAAAGAGGGCCCTATAGACCTCGTACACGTCAACCGCCGGGCTGACCCTCCCCTCGGCGAGAAGCTTCACAAAAGACATATAGAGCTGTAAACCCCCGCTATATTACAATTTCGTTACTGCCACCACTCCAGCCCCACAGCCGCCCTCGCCAACTTCACGTCGGGGTCATCCCCGTCGAGGATGCCCGCCTTCGCCAGCTCCGCCAGCGCCCTGGCGAGGGCCAGCGCCTCCTGCCTAGCCTCGGGGGTGCAGGAGACGGGGGCCTTGGCCAGAAGGCTGAGCTGCATCTGCCGAAGGCAGTCAAGCGCAGGCGACCTGCCCCTCTGCGCCGTGAAGACCCGCCTCACCTCGTCAACTGAGTCGCTCCGCGGCGCCAAAACCTCAAACACCTTCCGCTTAGCCACCCTCGGCCCCCCTGTCTCAGCCTCCCTAATGAGGCCCAGCTTCACCAACTCCACATGCGTCAAGCCAGTCATCCTCTCCACGTGGGCGAGGACGTCGCTGTCCACGTACCCCCGCTCGCTCTCCAAAATCCTAAGCGCGAGGTAGGCATACCCCGCCCAGTCACCCAGCCTGACCCCCGCCGCCCTCATAAGCGCGTCGAAGGCAAGCGAAACAGCCGCCCTAAGCAGACCCCCCGAGTCCAGCTCCACACCCCCCATCCGCACCGGGAAATACGCAGTCAAGTACTCCAAAGCCGCCATGTAGTAATACACCCAAGCCGTCGCCCCGTTCTTCCCCCTCAACATCTTCATCCGCCCCTCCACCCTCCTCGCCACCTCCGCCACCGCGGTCTCCCACGCGGCGTCTAGCTCAAGCGGCCTCTCGCCAGCCCGCCTCCTCCACGCCGACACGTAGCCACCCAGCACAGAGGCCTTCCCCCTAGCCACCACACTCTCCTCCGCCTCAGTCTCCACGGGGTAAGCCGCGACAAGCGTCATGCCGCCCCGCCGCCACAAGGCGTCCACAAGAGCCTCCCAAGACTCCGGCTTCTTAGCCACGTAATACACCACCAGGAGACCGTCCTCCTTCAGAAACCTAACCACGTTGCTGAAAGCCCTAGACAGCAGGTCCGCGAAGGTCACCTTCATGCCGAAGTGCTCCCACCGTCCCTCGTTCTCGCTCACCTCTCTAGGCGCAAACCTCTGCCACTGCGTAGGTATCTCGATGCCGAACTCGTCGAAAAAGGCCTCCGGCAGGAAGCGCGGCCGCAACTCGCCGCTCTCCACGTCGCTGAGAGCCCGCTTAAGCCACACGTAGTAGAAGTCGCTCAGCTCCGCATAAGGCACATCGTCGGCATACGGCGGATCAGTAACCACAACGTCAAATCTCTCCCCCTCAAGCCTGGAGAGCTCTGTAGCGTCGTCTAAGATAACAATTGATTTGCCCAGACTAGTGGTAAGAGTGGAAGCCAAGTATTTTAAACTTTCAACGATATTTGTTATAGTACCACTATAGGCAAGCGGAAGGGGCGTACTTGGTTTTATCTCGCACCAATTCCACTGCATAGCGATACCTCTCATAGACAAGGAATGTGCTACCTTATTCCAGGACCACGAACCTGGGTTCCATAATGTTGCAACGCTGTAATAATCAATAAACTTCATTAGTGCTACTGCTAAGTACGTCGTCACGGCCTCGGAGTATTTCTTAGCCTCCTCTCCGCTGGCGCCTTCCCTGAGCTTCTCCTCCTCGGCAAGACGGTCAGCCTCCCTAATCAGCTTCACCAGCTTGACGAGAGTCAAGAGTTGGCGTGGGTTAAAAAGTTTGAACCACTTATCGAAGCCATAGGCAGATACCCATATGCTCCTGCTTTCATAGCCAGGTATAGGCTCTGTGGGTATATCTGGGTCCCCCCACATCCTCCTTAGTTTTTCTAGGGTTTTCCACAGCTTCTCTACGTCTTGGGGCGTGGCTGGCTGGAATTTTAGGTCGCCGTTTTCTATACGCACTTTGGCCAGTAGGGTGGGGCGGGCGGGGGAGTTTTTGAGGTCGTCGAGAGTGATTTCGCCTTTTAGGTACCGCTCGTAGTTGGCGTTCCACCGCCTAAGCGCCCACTTGACGTACCAGTCGCCCTCGCTCTTCTTGCCCTTGACGGGCTTGCCGTTTACCACGCGGTGGTTTATCTCGGCGCGGCAGTGGAGGCACTGCGCCGTCTCGCGCCTAGCGTCTATGTTTTTTAGGGGGACGGCGTACCTCTTGCCGCGCCACACCACGGAGCCGCCCTCCTCGCCCCTCGCCGAGACCTCGGCCTCCAGCTCGTCGCAGGAACCGCCTCCCTCTTTTCTGCACTCCTCGTTTAGGTCTCGGACCTCGACGCGCCCGTCTCGCCACTCCATCCATGCCAGCCGCTCGTAGCCCTCCTTGCCCCTCACCCTGGCGAGCCACCAGTTGCCCACCAGCGGCGTGTAGCGGCCGCACACCGGGCACTTGATCTCCCAGGTGCCGATGTAGATGTCTGCATCGTAGAGTTCCTTCGTCTCCTCCCTCAGCTTCTCCACCACCCACCTGCCCCACTTCTCCACGTCCTGCGGCTTCACACGGCGGGGGAACTCCAGCACCGCCTTGAGGAAGACGTATGCCGTAGGGAGGAGCTCCACGGCCACGGCCTCGGCCCCCAGCCTGGCGGCTTCCAGCGGAATCGAGCCGAAGCCGGCGAAGGGGTCCAGCACCTTCTTGCCACGTATCTTCTCCACCAGGCGGGACGCGGGGTTGCAGGCGTGGACGGTCTTGCGGCTGTTTCTGCAGGGGAAGAGGTCGTTTAGGAACTGCTCCGGCGTCTGGTACGCATCCGCCGGGAGCAGAGACGCCGCCACCACCGCCCTAGCCCCAGCCAGAGGCTTCCGCGTCCACCAAAACACCATCTCCCAATGCGGCGGCCGCCCCGGCCCCTTCTCCACGGCGGAGTATTCGTTGATCGCATCGATGGGTATTCCCCTCTCAAGGAGGGTGTCCATGTATAATTCTCCACGTTTAAATCTAGCTATCCTGACCGATACTGATATAACATCTGAAATATATTGTTACGTATGAGGTGTCCCTTCTGCGGCTCTTCTAACGTGGAGAGGGTGAAGGAGTGGGATATGCCGAAGAGGGGGTACCACGTGACGCATTACATCTGCAGAAACTGCGGCGGCCGCTTCAACCACTACGTAGGCAGGTGGAGGGAGTTCGTGTTGAGGGTGGGCTTTAAGAGGTGAGTCTTTTGTGTAGGTTGTAGCGTCGAGCTCTTCTAGGACTCTGGCGAGCCCGTCGGCGTAAAACGCAGAGTTGATAGACTTTAGAGATTCGGTGTAGTCTCACTTGATCGATGCACGGCAGATCAATACGTCGACATCCCCTACTCCTGTCCTTATACTAATTCTCCGTCGCCTATCACCACCTTGCTCTAGGCGGTCTTTCTCCTAGTGTCTTCAGACCAAGTTGCGAGCACGCATCGCCCTGCAAGTAGCCTCGCTTTAGGCGGGCTGTAGTCGGCGGTTATATAGCTACATTCCCTGCAGTAGGTAAAGGTAAGGTTGTTGGAACGTCTCACTGTCAATGCGCCTCCGCATCTTAGACAGCCGACTCTATATGCTTATAGACTACCTGCCTGGGCTCACCACTATCCAACTTCGAATCCGCACATTGGCGAGTATTATACAAAATTTAAGCAACTACTATTTATAGCGTTAAGTCTGAATATAGTATGCGGCACCCTTACTCCACACCCCCAAGTCTCCCAGGTAAGGGTCTTATCGGGAAATTTAAAAACATAGGACAAAACCAGGTAATATACAAAATATACAGAGTGACAGTGCCGTCGATTCTCAAATCTAAAGCCGGCCCTATTTGTGAGTCTATAACTGTGGAATGCTCAAAAAAGGTCTTGAA